>JAUYGA010000009.1 GCA_030690755.1 Nanobdellota archaeon | reverse complement strand
AGACACGAAGATACCTTAAACATACTTCTTAGCAAGTTCCCAAACGAAAACAGACAAGTGCTTAAAGAAGCAATCAAGGAATTGAAAAATATCGCTGACTGCAAAGTGAGCATAACTGGAACAATAAGGTATGATTCATTCCCAATACAGTCGCTTGTTTTTACCTCAATACCATTCACATTGCTTAATTCAGGATATCAACTTTGCGTTGACGATGAATTCAATCTCATGACAGGACAAGGAATGAAAACAGATGCTGCGCAAGACATCTCAGAGTTTGTGCAGAACATCATTGATAAAAACAAATGCGGGCTTGATAAATTCTTGAATATTTTAGATGATGCTGACACAAATGTTAATGTTCAAGACAACCAACCTACTGATGAAATTAATAATGAACTTATAATTAAACACCCAGAACATCTGAACTCTGCAGCAAATGTGGTCGAAATCAGCCAATCACAAAACACCGCTCATCAACGGATTACAGAATCTCAGCAGAACTCATCCACTCGTCATGCTCCGCCTGGCAAAGACACAAGTTTTTTAAGAAATCTACGCAGAAAATTCAGTAACAAGCAACCCCTATAAATAGATTAAAATAAACTAAAAAAATAAAAAAAATCTCACTTTCTCACAAAACAAAAATTTTAAACAGTTTTCACAGCATCTTCACAATATCTATCATCCTTTTGCTATAACCCCATTCATTATCATACCAGGCAATGACTTTAACAAGATTGCCGCCCAGGACATTTGTAAGCTTTGAATCAAAGATGCTTGAATGAGAGTTATGAATTACATCTGTGGATACTATCGCATCTTCAGTATATTGGATTATTCCCTTAAGCTCGTTTTCTGCAACATTCTTGAAAAGGTTGTTTATCTCTTGGATAGTCGTCTGCTTTTCCAACTCGCAGACAAAATCAGTTATAGAACCATCAGGCACAGGAACCCTCAAAGAAATACCATCAAGCTTTCCTTTAAGTTCTGGGATGACCTCGGAAACTGCCTTTGCCGCGCCAGTGGTTGTCGGAACAATATTCACAGCAGCAGTCCTTCCTCTGCGCAAATCCTTATGAGGTGAATCAACAAGCTTCTGATCCGCAGTATATGCATGAACAGTCGTCATAAAACCCCTTTTAACCTTAAAATTATCATTAAGCACCTTAACAATCGGCGCAAGACAATTTGTCGTGCATGAAGCATTAGAAATCACATGATGTTTATTCTTATCATAGAGATGCTCATTGACACCCTTGACAACAGTAAACAGTTGTATCTCAGGAACATCGCACTTGCAAGGCGCAGAGACAATGACTTTTTTTGCTCCTGCCTTGATATGCTTGAATGCGCCGCTGGCATTAGTAAAAAAGCCGGTTGATTCCACAACAACATCAATCTTCAAATCTTTCCAAGGCAATTTCTCAGGATCCTTCTCGGCAAAAACAAGAACCTCTTTGCCGTCAACAACCAAGGATTTTTCTTTTGCCTCTATTTTTTCAGAAGCCCTTCCATGAACAGAATCATACTTAAGAAGATAAGCAAGAGTTTTTGTGTCTGTCAAATCGTTAACAGCTACGAACTCAATAGCAGGATCTCCAAGCCCTGCCTGAAAAACCTGTCTTCCAATCCTTCCAAAACCATTAATTGCTACTCTTACCATTTTACACCTCTTTATTTACCTATCAAAGATTTGAACAAAAAAATATGGAAAAAACTTATTGACTTTTTATTGACTTTTCTTTCTCTCAAATACATTTGCGCACTTTTCGCTGCAAAACCAATATTCTCTGTCATCGATGTCTTTTGAAACAATTTGCGTCTCATCAATAAAAACCTTACCGCAATTTATGCATTTTGAGCTTGAACCGCCGCCTGAAGCGCCCTTCATAAAGCCTTCTTCCCAATCATCAATCTCATCATTTTCCATCAATTTTTCTCTGCCATCCTCAGTATAGATCTCTTCATCAATAAGGCCTTCATCCATCTCTAGTTTTTTCTCATCAGAACTAACTTCGTCTTCTTGCTCTTCTGATTTAAAAACCTCTTCCTCAACATCTTTTTTTCTTGCCATGTGACGCCTCCATGATTATCATCTCAATACGCCCAATAATGAAATAATATGATTTTGAATATATAAAACTTTTCAAATGTTTGACAGCTGTATAAAAAAATTTCTTGGAATTTCACAAAAACACATTGTCAAAAACACTTTGTAATTCGAGGAAGAAAACAAAAAACACGCAGACAAAATTACCACGACGAAAAGTAAGAAACATTTATAAATATATCCCACTTATCAGTAGTAATAATAGAGCGATGGACCAGATAAAACAAAAACAAACAGGTAAGCTATACAAAAAGGCAGAGCCAGTCAAATAACATGGGGGACACAAATCTTTTAGAGGAAACAGATGGAACTCCTGAGGAGTCCATAAAAACTTCAGCTTCTAGCAGAGAACCAGTTAAGATAATACACATCTTTACATCCACTAAACCCTCTCAAAAAACTCAAGGAGGAGATGGATTGGGAAAGCTTGCCGCTTCAGTCCTTTTCATTGACACTTTATCAAAAAATTCCAGAAAAACAAGACTTCGCAAAAATCAGGAACATATAACTCAAACCGCTCTGGCAAATACTTATGCAGACCCTTCTGCAGAACCAGAATTCTCTGAAAACCCTCTTGAAAAAGAACTCAAAGAGCTAAACAAGAGCGAAAGGATATTTGGAATAAATAGCATTCCTGAGTTAATAATGACGTATCTGGATAATAAAAACAAGATTGAAACTAATTTAAAAGAATATCAGGAAAAAAGACAGCCAATAAGCAGCAATCTCGAGAGACAGATAGCTGAGCTAGAAGAATCATTCAGGATGAAAATCAACAATATGGCTGGCACAACATATTTCAGCGCAGTTAAATCAGCAATGAACCAAAAAAGAACTGATGGTTCTCTAAATGAGAATACCAATAATGTAAATATTGAGTTGAACAATAAATTCAGCGTCTATTATGCTGCCAACCAGCTGATGGAAGCAAAAACAGAAAGAACAGGATTCTTAAAAAGAACAATCCCTGAAAACAACATAAGAAGTGAAATAACTGCATTAAGTAAACTGCTATATGAAACCAGCACTAACAATAATACCAAAGAGAAGACAGAAATTGATACTTCACTAAAAAAACTCTATTCTTCAAATGCAAAATGCAAACTAAACAATAATGAAAAAATAGCAATAGAACTGATACTAAAAGAAATTGTATCAACAACATCTAATCAATCTGATTTTAATAAATCTGATAATGATAAATCTGATACTGATATAACTGCCTCGCTGGAAGCATTGGCAAAAGGAACCCATTTCTACAGACAAGGTACACTAGAAAAAGCCGCTGAATACATAAGTGAAAGTTATGAGATTCTGACTGAAAGATATCATGAAAACAGACAAAACGTCGAGACAAGATATACAGAAATATATACGGGAATAGCAGACAAAATAAAAAACGCAATAAGCGCGACAAAAAATAAAATCACAGATAAAAAAACAAGCCTGACTGATGGAAAAAACCGAATAACCAATTCTGCAGCTGAAAAAATCCAATATGCAAAAGCGCTGGTTTTAACAGAAATACCTGGACAAATTTCAACATATGCTTCAAAAAAATCTGACCAAGTCAAACAAGCCGCAACAAAAACAAAAACATACATAAAAACCTACTTTTCAAACATAGCAAAAACAATAAACAATGCAAGATCAATCCAAATAATAAAAACACCTTACAGAACTATCGAAAACGCAATCAACGATTATGAAAGAGCCAATGAAAAGAATAATTCCGGCAATGCAGAAACTGCATCTGAAACAGAACTGCAAAACGACCATTCTGAACTGAAAACATACTTTTCTCGCGTAAAAATAAATCTGCCAAGCATGCCTGACCTTGAACCATTAAAATATGGACTAAAAAAAGCAGGACGAGGTATGTTGACAACAGCGCTATTATGTGCATTTGGATTTGGAGTCTTTAAAGGCGGCACTTATGTCAGAAATAATTATGTTAAACATACATCACAACAAGAAGATTTACAGCAGAGATTAGAAGAAAAAAATGACGAAGGATTAAGCAAAAAACTAAACAGCAGCCAATCAATCGAGATGAACAAAAAAACCATTCTTCAAAAAGACGAATCAGAAAGAGCAGGCAATATAAGAATCGCCGGAACAAGAGGAAACAAAGAATACTTAGCATCAGAATCAAGATCAGAATTCATTGACTTGGAAATGGAATACCTGGATGCAAGAGATCATAAAATAGAAGATTATTCAAAATATCCTTTAGAAAATTGGAGTTCTAACGTCACAGGTATGATGGGAAAACAACCTGACCCCCACAGACCTGGCGAATGCAAGAGAACAGATTACCTTGGAAAAAACCCTAAAGACTGCATGGTTGACCACAAAGGAATAGATATAAAAGGAAAGAATGGAGATGTAGTCTCCTCGGTAGAAAGCGGAATAGTCATTGCAGCAAAAAATATCAAAGGACGCGGCGAGACAGTAATAATACTGCACGAAAATGGATATACAACAATATATTCGCACGGCAAAAAGGACAGCTACGTAGTAAAAGAAGGAGAAAAAGTCATGAGAGGGCAAGATTTGATTGGCATGGAAAAATCAGATAATCCGAAAATAGGATATTTACATTATGAAATAAGAGACCCTCAAGGAAGGCCAGTAAACCCATTCAAAGCATTAAAAATAATGGCAGGACCGCCAACATATGAATCATATCTGCGAGATAATGCAATGACAACTGTGCCTGATTGGCTTACTGAAAATGAATTTGTCAGCAAAAAAGCAGTTTTTGAAGCAGAAAAATACATCAAAAACCTGATAAAATTCAAGAAAGAAGAAACACAAAAATATGAACATTTTTTCGACCATGTTAAAAATTAGCTGATAGAATATATGTGCATAGCATCATAAGGTCAAAATTCCTTGACCAAAAAATATCGATGAGCGTTGTTGGGGGATGGCCCCTACGGGGAAACAGCTCCATCAACAACCACATCTAGAATTTTGAAGATGCTATGCACATATGATAGATTAGCATTCTAATTCTCAAAAAGTTATTAAACAAACTAAAGATATCATTTCTAATGAAACAAAAATTAAAAATGGACTCAAAGCAAAAAATAAAAGTATCTATAGTAAGATGCAGCTCTTATGATAAGGCCAGCGTGGCAAAAGCGATAAAACAAAGCCTTGAAAATATAGGCTTTGAAACAAAGAAATACAAAAACAAGAAAGTGCTGATAAAACCAAACATTCTTGGTTCATACCATCCAAGCAAAGCAATAACAACACACCCAGAGATTGTGTTTTCTGTCGCGAAGATATTCAAGGAAGCAGACGCAGAAGTTGATGTTGGAGAATCGTTCAACCCATTTGGGATAAAGCTTTCAGATTCATTCAAAAAAACAGGCATACAGAGCGCAGCTGAAAAGGCAGGAGCAAAAGTTGTCCATTTCCTTTCAAATGACGCAAAAGAATGGCATAATGAAAAAAATGAGGTCTTGAAAAAAGTAAGACTGCCAAAACAACTCAATGATTATGACCTTATTGTTAATCTGCCTAAGATGAAAACACATTCTCTCGTAAGATATACCGGCGCTGTGAAAAACACATTCGGTTTTGTGCCAGGCGGACAAAAACCAACATATCATGTTGTTGGAAAAAATGAACAGAAATTCTCAAAGATGATTCTTGACATCTACCAAACAATCCCAAACATGAACCTCAACATAATAGACGGCATAATCGGCCTTGAAGGAGAAGGGCCTGGAACTGCTGGAAGGCCAAAGAAAAGCAATCTGATAATCTGCTCTGAAAATGCGCTAGCAGCAGACATTGTCGCAGCAGAGATAATGTGCTTCAAAGATGATGAAGTTTTGACAAACAAATTCGGAAAAGAAAGAAATCTCGTCGGAGAAATCGAAACTGTTGGAGAAAAAATAAAAGACGTGAAAATCAACTTCAAAAAAGCAAATTCATCAATAGGCGGAATAATCCCAATAATTGCGCCGTTCTTTTTCAAAATAGTCGCAAAACGACCTTTCATCCATCAAGAAAAATGCAAAAGATGCCAGGCATGCGTAAAAATTTGTCCTCCGAAAGCAATGAGCTTTGACAAGAACAAAAAAAAGGTCTGCATCAACAAGAAAGAATGCATAATGTGCTACTGCTGCTCAGAAATCTGCCCCTATGACGCAATAACATTGGAACAATCCAAACTGGCCAAAACATTAATAAAGATAAAAAACAGAATCATGGGAGAATGAACCACCTAGAAAATCAGATTTCCGGAAAAATTGAAAAACAAAAAGAGAAAATTCTTCAGTTTACAAAAGAACTTATTAAAATACCTACGCAAAACCCTCCTGGTGAAAACTATGACAAAATTGTAGGCTTAATTAAAAAGGAACTTGATTCAGATTTGGAAATTAAAATTTATTCTAAAAATGATAAGCCGAATCTCGTCGCTAAATGGAATGTTGGCGCTAAAAAAACCCTGCACATCAATGGTCATTACGATGTTGTTCCAATAACCACCAACTGGAAACACAATCCATTCATCCCTGAAATAGAAGGAAACAAACTTTTTGGAAGAGGAAGCCAAGATATGAAGTCAGGTTTAGCGATAATGGTCTATTCCATTAAAATTCTCAAAGAGTTAAATATCAGGCCAGCGTGCAACATCGAACTCTCTTTCACATGCGACGAAGAAAGCGGCGGAATAGATGGATTAGGCTTTTTAGTAAAAAATAAATTAATCAAACCAGATTATGCATTAGTGCTTGATGGAGTGAATCAAATCACAAATGCTCACAAAGGAGTTCTTGCTTTGGAAATTACAGTTATTGGAAAATCCGCTCATGCAGCGTGGCCAAGCAGGGGTATAAATGCATTCACAGGCGCATGCAAATTGGCGGGAGAGCTAAACTCATTAAATGATAAGCTTACAAAAATAAAATCAAAATGCGAGACTGAGGATGAAATTACAAAATCTCCAACTATTGTTCTTGGAGGAGTAACAATAGGAGGAAACAAATTCAATACAATCCCTGGCGAATTCAGCTTCACAATTGACCGAAGAATCATTCCTGAAGAAAAAATAAGCGATGCTAAAACTCAAATCAATAAAATGATTGATACCTTCAAAAAAAATAATCCTGAGTATAAAATCAAGATAAAAACCCTGTTAGAAGCAGAACCTGCAAGCACTGATAAAAATTCAAGAATCGGAAAAGTGTTTTTTGATGCAGTAAAAAAAGTAAAAAGAAAAACCCCTTCATTCACAATGATCTCAGGATTCTTAGATATGCGCTTTTTTGTGAATAATGCAAAAATTGACTGTATCGCATATTGCGCAAGAGGCGAGAATTTACACGGCGACGATGAATTTGTTTATATCGACTCAATTTTCGATAATACCAAAATCCTGATTTACACAATGTTAGACCAAGAATTAAACAAAAAATGAAGAGAGCAATATTAACAGGATTTGAACCATTTGGCCCATACAAATTTAATCCCACTCAAGACATTGCAAAAGAATATGATGGAACAAATCTTAGAGGCATTGAAATAATCGGTTTAGTCCTCCCTTGCGCTTATTATGGAGCATTTGAAAAATTGTCCAAACAAATTGATGAGTTTTCTCCTGATCTGATTCTCAGCGCAGGTTTATCATCAAGCATACCTAGATTTAGGCTTGAAGCAGTTGGAAAAAATATAATGAATGGAAAGTATCCTGACGCTGATGACAAAAAACCTGAGAATGCGCAAATCATCATAGGCGGAAAACCTGAGTACAGAACAAATTGCGATACAGCAAGATTAGCAAAAGAATTTGAAAGCGAGGGTTTTAGTGTTGACATATCTTATGACGCAGAAGGCTTTATATGCAATTCATTGTTATACTTAACATCAGGAAGAATCCATGATCGAGGTTTGCAGATAAAAAATGCGTTCCTTCATACACCCTGGACAGACGATTACCTCGACCGAATAAATTTAGAACAAAACAAAGTCACAGTAAAAAAAGAAGATTTAAAAGAAGGTATTGAAACATTATTAATCGGCATGGCAAATTCATGCTAACATCCTGATAAAATAAACAAAGATAAGGCAGATAAAAAAAAGAGGCTGAAATGGATTATCTTAAACTCAACAAATTTAATTTCAAGAATAAAACAGTAATTCTAAGGGTGGATTTAAACAGCACAATTATCAATGGCCGGCTGGAAACAAGCGAGAGGATGATTGCTCATTCTGATACTATCGCTGAACTGATGAACAATGGCGCAAAACTTGTCATCTTGGCGCATCAAGGAAGACTAGGTGACAAAGATTACACAGAACTTGACAAACACTGCCAGCTAATATCGGAGCTTACAGGCAAAACAATAAACTATGTCAACGACCTCTATGGAGATAAAGCAAAGACAGCAATAAAAGCGCTCCTCCCAGGCCAAGCAGTCATGCTGAAAAATGTAAGAAGCATAAACGAAGAGACTGCAAAAGTTGATGCTATTGAACACCATAAAACAGACTTTGTCAAAAACCTCGAACCATTGGCAGACTATTTTGTCCTAGATGCATTTTCTGTAGCTCACAGATCGCAAGCATCAGTTGTCGGTTTCATGAACATACCAAATATCGCCGGCAAAGTGATGGAAGCAGAAATCGAGAATGTCGCAAAAGCAGCGCAGAATGCAGAGCATCCTTATGTTATGATTCTTGGAGGGGCAAAAATAGACGATTATCTCTCATTGATAAAATATTCAGTAAAAACAGGAAATGTGTTTAAGATACTGACATGCGGAGTTTTAGGAGAACTATGCCTCATGGCTAAAGGAATACACCTCGGAGAAAAAGAAAAATTCATGAAAGAAAAAGGCCTTGATACATTACTTCCGGAAATAAAAGAACTGATGAAAAAAGCCCCAGACCTTTTTGAATATCCCTTTGACTTAGCAATTGAAGAGAACAATGAAAGAAAAGAACTCATGCTAAATGAACTGCCGACAAACGCAATAACAAAAGACATTGGCAAAAAAACTGCAAACAAATATGCTGAATACATAAAACAGGCAAAAACAATATACCT
>JAUYGA010000004.1 GCA_030690755.1 Nanobdellota archaeon | reverse complement strand
AGGTATCGCTGAAAGTGACCTGTCGAACAAGGCACCTGTCGAATGAAATGAGACTCGCTACGCTCTGAGACTCGCAAGTCACTTGAACGCGATGCCAGAAACTTGTTTCTGAGCACCTTTAGGGTGTGACCCTAAGCAATTATACTACAATTGTGAATATGAAAATTATTAATTTTGGTTTGCGGAGTGGGACTCCGCAGGACGTCCCACACTAGTACGGGTATCTTTAGGGTGTGACCCTAAGCCATTATACTCCAGGGGCAATGTGAATATGAGTTAAGCCGTCTAGTTAACTTTCGCTCACCTTTCTAGTTTCTGCAAGTGAGCGTAGTCCGACTTAATGTCGGACACGGGTACCTTTAGGGTGAAACCCTAAGCCATTATACTACAGATGCAATTTAGATTAATTTCAAAATTTGCGATGTTTTAACAATCTTTATGTTTCTGAATTCCTTCATGGAAAGCAAGTCTTCATCGCCTGAAACAATATAATCGGAATTGGCAGCTAATGCGCATTCTATAAACTTATTGTCTTTTTTGTCTCTGCAAATCTCTTCTTCTATATCTGGCACAATAGACTCTGAAATACGGACAATCTTCTCAATTAGTTGCTCAGCGCTGCTCCCAGATTCCATTAAATATTTTTGTATTTTTGGTCGTTGCATAACAATATTCAGCTCTCTGATTATCTCATTGCTTACAAACATAATGGCTTCACCAGATTCTACTTTTTCCAATAATTGAAATTCATTGCCCCGCCAAATCAATCCAGATACCATGGTGTTTGTGTCTAAAACTAACTTAAGCATTTTTTCTGGCTTCCTTTATCTCTTTTTGTAAGTCTTCTCTGGTGAATCCGCTCTTTGCAACAACCTTTTGCAATGGAGCAGTTAGTTCTGCCAAGGATTTACTCATTACCTGTTTCTCAATTTTTTTTAATACAATAGTACTATCTTCACCAAAAACTAAAAACCGGTCTGACTTTTCAATGCCCATTCCTTTTCTGATGCTTGCAGGTATTACCACCTGTCCTTTTTCTGATATGCGTGTTAATTCAACTTCCATTTTAGCCTCCGTAGGATTTGTAGGAAAAGTAAAGCACATCATACATATAAACCTTTCGCATATTTTATCCACTTCTCACATCATATATGATTTTCTTCTGGCCGGCATACAGGCCCATGTCAAGCATTTGGTGGTATTGTTCTTCTGTCAGTGTCAAGTAGGTTATTTTGAAATGGTATTTCTCAGTTATTTTCAGCGATATCTTTTTGAGTTGGTCTGCGTTGACGAAATCCCCAATTATAAGAAGGTTTGCTTTGTCTGGCTGTTCCTTGCCATGCTGCACAACAAGTTGCACTCCAGACATATTCTTCAGCTCATCAATGAAGAAAGACAATATCCTTAAGTCCTCTTTCAGTATCTGTTCTATGAACTTAGTCCTCTCATTGTCTTTCCATTGGTATAGCTTAAACTTGCTCACATTGACTTGCGTTACTAACTCCATGGCAATCAGCTTTTGTATTACTCGAAATGTTGTTGCTGGCGGGACATTCGCTATCTTAGCCAGCTCCCTTAAATAGAACTGTTTTTCAGGAAACTGCATCATAGCCTGTATAATCCTTATTTTTTTACCATCAAAGAGTCCTTCCAATATTTTTGCGTTGTCCATTTTAGTAGCAAATTATTGTTATTTTTTTGTTGAAGAACAAGCAAATATTTAAATGTTTCCATTTTTAGAACAAACGACCGATTATGAAATATTGTTTCAAAAATGAGATAGAACAAAAAAAGATTAAAGGCAAAGGCCAGAACTTTTTAGAGGAGAAATTAAAAAACATACCTACCAGAACATATATTTTAAGAAGATTATTTTAAATGACAAAAATCTTTATATATAAGAAAAACATCATTAAATGTATAAAAATTAAAATTTTAAAACATGTTTTTTTGGCGAAAAACGATGTTTTAACCACGCTTTTTGGCAAAAACGATGAAATTTGGCGATTTCAACCGTTTGGCGAACAAATCATTGGCGAAACTCAAAGTTGAGTACTTGTTGGCACAAGCAGACTAACTTTTTCTTAAAGGAAGGTATAGTTATACAACTATATAAATGTTTCGATTTAGCTCATGCTATATGCGATCTTTCCTTGCGCTTAAAGAGAGCAAAGTAAGAGAGCTTAGGCTAAGTAAACAAAATAAAAAGGGGAGGCTGTGTAAAATGGACTTTATCATACAAAATGCGTTGAAAAACAACGAACAGAACAAGTTTGACGGATTGGACGTCGGCCAAGCAAATATTAAGGTAATTGGCTGCGGCGGAGCAGGCAACAACATGGTTGACTGGCTTTACAAAAAAGGCGTTAAAGGTGCAGAAGTAATCGCATGCAATACTGATCAACAGCATCTTGCAATCACTGAAGCGGACAGAAAATTCCTTATGGGCAGAGACTTGACCAGAGGACTAGGCTGCGGCGGTTTCCCAGAAAAAGGAGCAGAAGCAGCAAAGGAAAGCATCCAGGAAATTAAAGAAGTCTTGAAAGGCGCTGACATGGTATTTGTCTGCGGCGGTATGGGTGGCGGAACAGGAACAGGTTCGTGTCCAGTCGTTGCGCAGGTTGCAAAAGATGGTGGCGCAATAGTTATCGGAACTGTAACAATGCCATTTAAGATTGAGAGAGCAAGAGTTGACAAAGCTGAATTTGGCCTTCAACAGCTAAGAAAGGTTTCTGATACAGTTATTGTAATTGACAACAACAGACTTGTTGCTATAGCAGGAAATCTGCCAGTCAAACAAGCATTTGCAGTAGCAAACGAACTGGTTTCAACAATGATTAAAGGAATTGTAGAGACAATAGCAGTCCCTTCACTAGTAAACCTAGATTATGCTGACGTAAAGGCAATAATGACTGACGGCGGCGTTGCAGCAATCGGTGTCGGCGCATCTGACACGAACAACAGGGTTGAAGAAGCTGTTAAAGGAGCTTTGACAAATCCTTTGCTTGACATCAGCTACCAAGGAGCAACAGGCGCAATCATTCACATATGCGGAGGTCCAGACTTGACTCTAGACGACATCAATAAGGTCGGCGAGCTTGTCACAGAAAGCATGGATCAGGATGCAAACGTTATCTGGGGAGCCAGAATCTCAGAGGAAATGAAAGGAAAAGTGACTGTTATGACCATAATAACAGGTGTTAAATCACCTTGGATACTTGGAAAAGACAGCCACAAAAAATTCAATCCTCAGGCAAAGCAGATAAGCAGCGAACTAGGAATTGAAATACTAAGGTAAGGCCTTAGTTTTTTGTTTTTTTTTAATTTTATTTTAAGTTTAGAAGTGGAGTGCAGTTTTAAGGTAAAATTTTAAGGTAAAAAATTGGCAGGATTTAATCACCGCCTAATTTCACAGTCCATTGGAAGTTTGTATGAAAAGTATAAGCTTGTTTTACACCCTTGGGAAAAAGAGGTAAAAATCGTTTTGTGACGGATTTCTTGCCTTCGCGACTTTCCACCCCCAACAACCCGAATACGCGAAGGCCCAAACCTTATCCCTGGCCAGGCTGGCTGGGGATTTTTTTTTAAAATTAACAAAAGGCGTTCTTAATCAAAATAATCATCAGAATAATCAAAAATTAGCGCAAGAAATTATAATCTTCCATAAACAACATCATTTATGCAGTTTATAAGTGAATTTACCCCGCTTGTGCCCAGATGATAAAATCTTATGTTATTCTCTTTGCAATGTTTCTTCACGCCGTAATAATGCGGATGCGAACTGCTTGCTGTGACCCATATGACTGCATCACCACCCATTATCCCTGATGTCGATACGCCTGCGTCAACACGTTTCCCAGGCGACTGGTCAAGCATCCTTATGTCGACAGGCGATGCTTCTTCTATTCTTTGCTGCGCTTCTGTGGAATATTGCCCGCCGAAAATAACAATCCTTCTGAATATTGCTTCTGGCTGTGTAGCAGCAGTTTCATGTCTTTGTATATTCTCTTCAACTACAAATCGTTCATTATCAACCAAAACATCCCGAAGAGAACTGTAGATATTCATGCCAGAAACACTGACATTTTCCAGCTGCTGGTGCAGTTGCCCATTCTCAGGCAGCTTTAAGAGGTATGCTTCAAATAAAACAGGGCTTTTAAGCAGCACTCTGAGCAATTCAATTCCCCGCGCATTTTCCCCAAGACCAATAACATGATCGCAAAAAGCAGGCAGGGATTTTTCTGCTCGAGTGTAAACTTGCTTTAATTTGTTCTCAAGAAATTCTGATTTTAGCGTTGAATAAGCATTGATAACTTTTTCCTTATCCTTGTCATCAGCGCTGCGCAGCACCAGATCCAAAAAAGTTATTTCCTGCTTCTTGGCCTTCTCCTTCTTCTCGACTATTTTCTCATCTGAGAGCTTGTGCAGGTTTCTTGCATTTATCTCAATTGCCGCAAGCGCTTCATTGCTTATTGATTTTAATTTTTTGCGCATGTGGTTCATGTCAAATGCGCTGCTGTTCTCATAAAAAATAGCAATGAGCGCGTTCTTCTTTAATTCATTTCCATCTGCAGAGTATTCGAGATAATCCTTTAAAATGACCGGAGCAATCTTGGATTTAGTCGCTACATCATATACAAAGGATGTATTGTCTGCAAGCAAGCATTCTGCTGTTGAGTCTA
>JAUYGA010000257.1 GCA_030690755.1 Nanobdellota archaeon | reverse complement strand
GTGGTTTCTCTGAAGACAAAAAAAGAACAGGTTGGAAAATTTTTCAAAAAAAGCCGGACAGAATTGATACTGCTAACTCATTAATTTACTTATGGCACAATTTATTCTGGCTAGGTAATTAAGTTTTACTGTCCCACACCCTCAAAAAACCAGCAAGTTATATTGAGAACAGTAAATATACCATACCCTGCTCTTTTTCAAAAACCTTTATAAATGAAATCCGAATAGTGGAGCTCATGGCCCTGTAGCCTAGCCTGGATAAGGCGACAGCCTTCTAAGCTGTAGACCGAGGGTTCAAATCCCTTCAGGGCCGTTTTTTATTAATTTTTATTTTCAAAAAAGAGGCTTCTTTAGTTTTAGGTGAAAAAATGTCTGTTGATGACAAATGTCTGGATGTATGGGGTCTCTATGGAACTGGTGACGTTCGTGAAAAAATAATCCACCTAGAATATAACACAAAAATAAAAGGCCCGCTAAGACAGGGTTTTCATCCTTTTTTTGAAATAGGCTTTAAAAAGAGGGACAGAAATTACAGGAAACCTTCTTTTGAAAGAATTGAAAGATACAAAAATAAAATCAGATATAACTTTCATTTGATAGAATTCTTTGAGGCATTTTTAGGCAGTTATAAGCCTGAAGACTTGGCTTTGCTGCTTGAGCATAACACCTATAAAGACAGCCCACAAGGCGCATCTTTTGTAAAACAGGTGAGAGATTTTGAAAAAAACTTTCACTGGTGTTTCTCAGTACCTGGTTATACTTGGCATAAGACTTGGTTTTGGCAGTTGTGTCCTGTTAATTTTTCTGTTGATGATTTGGAAAACAAACTTAAAAAAGCTCCTTCAAACACAAAAAGCGGAATAATAAAGGATGAAATACTATATAGAGCGGGATGGAAAATATATTTCGGTCCAGCATATAGTGAAGATGAAAAAACATTTGAATTAGCAGAAATTCCTTTTAAGTTCAGAAATAATGATACAGACGACCGCGAAGTTAAAAATCAGGTCAGAGATTATTTAGTCAGCTTAAACCCGCCAATATTGCTTTTGCACGCAGGAAGTTCTCTTTCTTTAGATGATAAATACTCAAAACATTTCCATGATTATTTCAAAAATGTAATCGAATCCAAATAAAAGTTACATTTTTAAAGTAGTAACTAATTCTAAGCTCATGGTTAAACGACCAAGATGTGAACAAGAAAGTGTTGAAGAAATAGTATACGAATCAGGATTGAATAATGATAAACCTATTGTTCTTGTAGATTCAGAAGCATATAGCGCTGACGGATGGTGTGATGATTCTGAACGTGGCGGCGGAGAGTATCACTATTCAAAAGACAAGCATTTCTCAAACAGCACTGGTCGAAAAAACTTAGATTTAGAAGTGATAATGCAGAAGCTTGAATCATATCTTGAAGGAAAAGTCTACAGACCTAAAGATGTAATCAGCGAATATTTCATTCCAACTCAAGATAAGAACGAATTGATAAACAGGCAAGAAGTTGTAAAAGAGCTTTATGAAAACAGGGATAAATTGAACTTGGTTTCAAACATAATCACTTCTACAAAAAAACTAAAAAACTGGCGCGAGGAATATGGCGTTTCTATGAAACAGTTCGGTCAGAGAACAGACCAAGTTAGATATCTAGTCAACATTGTTGAAAATGCTCTAAAGCTCAATCCAAAAAGCAACAGACTAAGGAATGTAAAGAAATTCGCTCAGACAATTGCCAAAAGACCAGAGTATAAAGAATTAAAAAGTTATATTTCAACGTGCGCTTCAAAGGTATTTGAACAATATGCGGTCCCTATGACGCAACTTAAGAAGATTTGGGACCTGGATAGAAAAGAACCATTCACAACATCTGAACTTCTAGATCTTCATGTAAAAGTCTTAAAGGATAAAAAATATGCGAGAAAAATAGACCTTCTTGAATTTGATACAAGACGAAATATTTATTCAGCACTCCTTAACTTAAAAGATGTTTTTGATAAACTTATGAATGATAAAAATCTAGAGTATATATTAGACAAAAAAGAAGCATCAGTTTTCAAACTTGAAGAACGGTTAAATAAGTCAATTGAAATCTTAGGAGATTTCGCAACCATTGATTACAAAGAAAAACATAAGATTACTGCTGCAGAACAATTCTTCTCAACAAAGTTCGCAGAATTATTATATCATATAAACAAAATAATAGATCAAGGTTTAGAAAGACGCATGAATTCATTAGATGTTAAGACGTCTGATTTAGGAAAAGAATTGTCTTTCTATTATAGCATGGCAATGCTTGCTCATGACATGGAAAGGATTTCGCCAATCACCCTGCCTGAAGCGCTGGAAAAAGAAAAGCGCTATTGCAAAATAACGCAAGGCAATGTCCCTTCATTTGTCATCAGAGCAGTGAGAGACAGGAATTATGACTTGGAAGAAGATGATCCAGATGAAGACAACACGGACATGAAAAAACCAAAGTTTGTAGCAAATGATGTTTATTCAAACCAAAGTAAAAGGGTATTTGTCATAACTGGCGCAAATGACAATGGCAAGACAACTTATGAACGATTTATTGGACAATCACAAGTTTTATTCCAACTTGGAAGTTTTATTCCTGCACCACATGCCAGAATGAGTATTGTAGATGGAATTTTTACATCATTCAGCACAAAAGACAAGCCAAATCAAAAAGAAGGCAACTTTTTATCGGGTCTTAACTATTTGCATTACATTTCAGTTCCGCAGAGAAAAGATTCCTGGCATAGCGGAGGACGGAGACATCCTCTTGAAATTGATGAAATACAAACCAGATACTTTCATTGCGACAACTCTTTTATGACAAAGTATAGTTTAGTTCTCCTTGATGAGATTGCTATTGGTTCAGACAGCGAGGCAACAAAAAAAGCAATTGAACGAACATTAAATGCAGGAATACTCAGCGGAGCGAGGATGTATCTTTCAACGCATTATCATCCGATTGCAGAGAGAGTTGAAAAAGGCGAGTTCAAAAACATAACAAATCTTGGAGCGATAATGGATTATGGAAAAGGAAAACCAAAAGTGACATACAAAATAAAAGCTGATAGGCACGAACCAAGTATGGGAGAGCGACTTTTCGAACAGATTGGGTTCACAGAAAAAGCGATCAAAGAAGGCCAAAAAAAGATAATTGAAGCAAAGCTATTCTAGAAAAATCAAAATATCATTCTAAAAGAATTTAAAAAATAAAAAGAGATAATAACCATAAATACTTACATTATCTCTCCATTGATTGATATTGTTTCCTGTATGAGTGGTATTTTCTTTCCTGACGCAGCTATTGCAGATTCTGTTGCTGTCAACAGGCCTCCGCAGCATGGGACTTCCATTATTGCGACAGTTACGCTTTTCACTTTGTTGTTTTTGAAGATCTCTGTCAGTTTCTCTTCATATTCCTCTGTATTGTCAAGTTTTGGGCAGCCGATGACAATGATTTTCCCGGCAAGGAGTTTGCTGTGGAAATTTGCGCATGCAAACGCTGTGCAGTCTGCTGCGACAAGCAGGTGTTTATTGTCAAATATCGGCGCATGCGCAGGCAGCAGATTGAGTTGAACAGGCCACTGCCTTAGTTCAGATTCTTGTTCTGAAGCTTTGATGCTTTTTGAGCTTTTTGCGTTTTTTGTGTTTTCTTTTTGAATCGTTCTTAACATAGACCCAGGGCATCCAGAATGTTCCATTTTTTCATCCTCCAGTTTTGGTATTTTAATTTTTTTCTTTTTCAAGTAAGCGACAGCTTCATCAAATAATTTAGTTTCATTATGGTCTTTCAAATGCATCAGATGCGCTTTGATTGTGTTTGCTCCCTGCTTTGAAATCTTCTCCATGACTTTTGTCTCGTCATATGGTTCTGCTTCTTTTTCCACAATTTTGATTGCTCCTTTTGGACAGTGACCCAGGCAGTTTCCAAGGCCATCGCAGAACAAGTCGCTTATCAATCTTGCTTTGCCGTCTATTATCTGGAGAGCTCCTTCATGGCAGTTAGGTATGCATAATCCGCATCCATTGCATTTTTTCTCGTCAATCTCAACAATTTTTCTTTTGGTCATAATTTATCACATCTGCTCAACTTAACATTATTAAGTATCTTTTATATACTAAGTAGCAAATAGATACTTATTTAAATACTAGAGGGTTTCCTAAAGTATACCATGGATGAATCCTGCACAATCTACAAGACCGCTGACTTTATCGGAAAACGATGGACTCTGATAATACTCCTTGAACTAAGCAAAGGTAGTGGGACAAAACGATATAATGAGTTAAAAAAAGCAATTCCAGGAATAACGCCAAAGATTCTCTCTGAAAGATTAAAAGAGCTTGAACATGAAGGCATGATAAAAAAAAGAATTGATTCTTCAAAGTTTCCGATAAAGTGCGAATACACATTGACCAAAAGCGGAAAAGAATTCTTTAAGATAATACAAGATATGAAAAAGTGGTCATTAAAATGGAAATTCAACAACAAGCTCTGCGCAAATTCCAGCTGCGAAAACTGCAAGCTTTAAAATAATAGAAAGTAAATAACTTATTTATTTTGTTGCAACAGCTATATCAAATGAATCCTTAAGCTCTCCGTGCACCAAGGCCCAAACGTTTTCTTCATATTTTGTGCCAGGATAGTCTTTTAAAAATCCGCTGACAACAGCTGCTGCCTTTTCCCTTCCTTCTTCGCTGTCCATCTTTATGTACACGAGAGCAAGCTTATAGACTGCTGATTGACCCTCTACTGTTTTCGGATAGAATGAAGCGATTTCCACATATTTTCTAGCCTCATTTTCATGGTCTTTTGCTTTTGCATAAAGCTCGGCAGTATTAAAAAGCAAATCTAATTTTGTTCTTTTCTCTGAAGCTGAATGTTTTGAAAAACCAGACTTATCATTGTTCCAGTAAACAAAGGAAGATGATTCTGAATAATCTACCTCTTCCAAAACAGTGTTGCTTGTGATTTTTTCCAAATATTTTGCGGCTTTTTCAAATCTCTTGTTTTTTATTTCATACGAGGCTGCAAAGAGAAGCTTATTGAGCCCATGCGCGCCTTCAGAAACAGAAGAGCTTGCAGCAACCTTATCAACTAGTAAATCAATATTCTTTTGGTCAAACCAATAGAACCACTGCCCATTTGAATTTGAAGACCCATCATCCCATAAACCATCAACTGTTCCATTTTGGACAAGCGCCAGTTTAAATAATTTGTCTCCAGTCAATTTATTGATAAGATTTTTTTGGATTGCAAACGCTTTTTTTGGAATATTGTTTTGGTCATATAGCCAATTTAAATCAAAGCTTGCATTAATAAAAGATTCGGAGTCAGAATAATCTTTTACAATTTTTTCTAACAATTTTGACCTTAAAGAGAATTCTTTATTGGTAAAACGTTCATAAGAGATGCCATCAACAAGATCTATTTTAACAAAAAAATCATTAATGAAATCGCTTCTGGCGAGCAGAAGATCATCTTCTAATGTTTTTTCTTTTAACTTGATGGAGTTATCAATGCCGCAAATTTGAATATTATTAATATTTTCAAGACATTCCGCTTCTGAATTATCGCCTCTGCATGCCGCATAAAACGCCAACAATTTTGAGCTTTCTTTAGAAGAACGTTCAATAACTTCGCAGAAAGCATAATGGGCGATATTAAAACCGCTAGACCCTTTTATAGTTTTATCTCCAAGCATTTCACTGGCAAACGCAAGACCAAATGTACTTTGCTTTTGTTTAATCCCTTTCTTAACATACTGCT
>JAUYGA010000242.1 GCA_030690755.1 Nanobdellota archaeon | reverse complement strand
GGAGAGTATATGGAACAGAGATAACATTTCTCAGATATGACCCATCATCATCATTGTTGTAGGCCTCTGATAAAGGATTCCATACCTCTCTCTCTTTCCATGCATTCACTAATCTATTTTCAGCGTCCTTGTTTTGATTATATACTAATTTGCATAGCAAGTTCATCAGTATATTCATCCCTTGAATTTCTATTCCTCTAAAAAACTTACCCTGTGTTTCATATCTGTTTGTTATGATGAATGAATTAAACAATTCGCTGTTTTTTTTGTAGTCTTTTCCATCAAATAACAGTGATTGAACATGAATCCATTGGGTGTGGTCTGCTTCTTTGATTGCTGCACTAAATGAATCTATTTGCCCCCCCGTCATACATTGTTCTAATGGCTTGATGTGTTCTTCAGGGAAAAGGTTAGTTTCGTGCAATGCATTTTTGACATTTTCTTGAGACCTATTTTGTTTTTCAGAGAGATGTGCAATGGTCCAGCGACTTCGTGCATAACCAATGTTTTCTACAGTCATTTTACCTCCCTTATACTCTAAGTGATAATTATACAATTTCTTTCAGACCAAGCGGATCGCTTGGATCTTTTTTTGTTTCTGCTTTTGCCTGTTCTATTGCTTTATTGAGAACTATTGTTAGTTTGTTTTTTATTTGCAGGCCTATGAGCTCTTTTCTTATGCTGAGATTTTTTAATGCGCTGACTGTCTGCTGCATTCTTATTGTATTATCAGAAATAGTGTTGAAGTAGCCCGCTCTTGCTTTTCCATCACTTATCATTTTAAGGTTTGCTATGATGATTTCGCAGTCTTCTTCCATCTGTTTAAGGTAATTTGCGAACTTGTTCTCAAATATCGGGATTGGCTCTTCCATGTCTTGACACCTTTTTGTTTAATCTTTTTTATGTATTTAATCTTTTATTGGCATATTGGTAGTATTTTAAAGTGGTGAACTATTTTTTGTTGAAAAGTTATTCTAATATATAAACTTTTCATTTCCTGAATAAATTCTGGATTTTTGTCTATTTCTCAAAAAATATTTAAACTAGTCTTAGTTATTTGTCTTTATTGGTGAGGTGGAACTATGGGTATAGGTAATCAAGTTAAAACAGTCCTTTTGCTTGGCAGCCTCGCAGGTCTTATGCTTGTCATCGGATTCTTGGTCGGCGGAAGACAGGGTCTCTTTATCGCGCTTACAATTTCAATACTTATTAATTTCATAACTTATTGGTTTTCTGATAAGATTGTTCTTTTTATGTATAAGGCAAAGGAAGCGGATAAGAAGCATCATGCTCAGCTTCATTCTATAGTTGAGAGTGTTGCTAAAAAAGCAAACATCCCAAAACCTAAAGTCTATATTATAGAGAATGAGACGCCTAATGCTTTTGCAACTGGCAGGGGCCCATCAAATGCCGCAGTTGCGTGTACTACCGGAATTATGAAATTGCTTAATAAGGAGGAACTTGAGGGTGTTATTGCTCATGAGATGGCGCATGTAAAAAACAGGGATATTCTTGTTGCAACAATTGCTGCGACAATCGCTTCAATTATTTCTTATGTTGCTTCAATGGCTAGGTGGGGCGCTTATTTTGGCAATGATGATGACGGCGCAAATTTTTTGGCAGTAATTATTTTATCGATTTTGGCTCCGATAATCGCAATTATAATACAGCTAGCTATTTCCCGTTCTAGAGAATATTTGGCAGATGAGACTGGTGCTAAGATTGTTAAGAACCCAAAAGGGCTTGCAAGCGCTCTTTCAAAGCTTTCTAATGGCTGCGCTGCAAAGCCTATGAAAAGCGCTAATCAAGCGACTGCTTCATTGTTTATTGTGAATCCTTTCAGCGCAAAAGCTGTTTTTTCATTATTTTCAACACATCCGCCAATCGATGAAAGAATTAGAAGACTCAATCAGATGAAGGTTTGATTTATTCTTCATTTTTTTATGAAATAAAGATTCCCAAAATTTCTTTTCTCTTCTAGAATAAGCTTAAATCCTTGCGATTTCAAAAAGTGCTTAATATCATCTCTTAACTTCTTAGAATGCCATTCGACAACTATCTTTTTAACATTGCCGAGAACTGATTTGCTATTTTTCAGGATTTCCATTTCCATTCCTTCTACATCTATCTTTAAGATATCCACTTCTTTTATCTGATGACTTTTGCATAAATGCGGCAAATCAATGCTTTTAACAAGCTTCTGTTTTATTCTTCTTTCATTAAGCCAAGGCCGTTTTTGGTTTCTTAATGATTTTGAGCCTATCGCAGTAATTTCATCAACATATTCAAAGCAAATGTTTTCATTGTTTTTGCCGAGGGCTTTATTTACTAGAATTACATCTCTCAATTTATTGGATTTTACATTTTTCTTTAAAATTAAGAATGCTGCAGGATTTGCTTCAATGGCAATTACTTTACAGTTTGGATTATCTTCTTTTATCTTCAAGGTATAAAACCCCTCATTTGCTCCTGTATCAATCACTACTTTGTTTCCTTTTCCAGAAAAACCTCGCACAGTTGTATGGTCTTTATCTTTAAAGATTTCATAATATATCTCTATAGAAGAAGGAGAGCTATTTCTTCTTAGCCAAATTTTATATTTTCCTAAAATCACTTCAGAAAGTTCTTTCCCCTTTATCACTTCGCCTTTTTTGAAAACAATATTATGGTCTTTTTCAGTCTGTTCTATAACATGCTTGCTTTTGGCATTTTTGGCTTGATTTTTTAGCCAGTTAAAATTAATCTCTTTTTTCATAAGTCCTATGAAGAGAATGATGCCTTTATTTATTTATCGCTTTCTTTATATTCGCTATCAACAACATCTTTGATTATATTCGCTTTTTTCTTTCCGATATTGTCGACTTCTTTTAATTCTTTTTCATCTGCATTAAAGATTGCTTTTACAGTCCCAAAATTCTTTAGGAGAGCTTTTGCTGTTTCAAGTCCTATTCCAGGAAGGGCAGATACAACAAATTCCTGCTGGTCTTTTAATGAATTTGTTTTTTTCTCGCCATGCAAAGAAAAGCTGCCGCATTTTTCTTCTTGCTCTCTTTTTGCAATTATCAGTAGCATTGCTGCAGTATCTTTTGATGTTTTGGTAAATATCATCGGTATTCCATAGCTGACAGCGATTGTCGCAAGCATCCCTCTTATTGCATTAGGATGAATATTTCTTTGGGAGTATATGTCGCCGTCTCCCTCTACAACTACGACAGGCCTTTCAAAATTCCTTTTAAGCTCTTTTATCTGCTGCAGAAGTCTTCCGTCAATTATTGAATCAACAAAATCCGGCACAATCTTTAGTTCCACACAAACCCTATCGCTTAATACATAGTCTCCTATTTGTAATTGTTGGAGTGTTATTTCTACATCATTATTGTAGAGCTCTTTTAACACATTTGAACTTTTTTCTCTGTGGTCTGCAAAGATTTTAATCTTATTCTCGCAGTAGATGTCTAGCGTATTGTTGTTTGCAGTTCTCTTATTTTTATCATCAATTTTTTTCAACACATTGTTGAATTTGTTTTGCACGTCCTTTAGGGTTTTATGCATTCTTATTTCTTTGTGGTGCGCAGACCATTTGTATGCTTCATCTCTCGTTCCTTTTGCCAGAAGTATTATTACGCGGCCTTTTTCCTGTCTTCCTGTTCTGCCTCTTCTTTGGATGTGCCTAATTGCGCTAGGTATTGGTTCATAGAATATCACCAGATCAACTTTAGGTATGTCTAGACCTTCCTCTCCGATT
>JAUYGA010000216.1 GCA_030690755.1 Nanobdellota archaeon | reverse complement strand
TATCGGTTGGCCCCTTTACAAAAGCGCTTTCATCGCTCTTAGAGGGAAAAGCGCTAACATGGACACTCTAATTGTGCTTGGTACTTCTGCTGCATACTTCTATAGTGTATATGCTGTCTTAATTGGAGAAGGTTTTCAATATTTTGAGGCTAGCGCAGTTCTAATAACAATTGTGTTGCTTGGCAGGTTTCTTGAAGCAAGGGCAAAAAGTAAGACATCTGAAGCAATAGAAAAATTGGTCGGATTAAAACCTAAGACTGCTATTGTGATAAGAAAAGGAAAAGAATTGACTATTGATGTTGATGCAGTTATTGTTGGGGATATAATACTTGTCAAGCCAGGTGAAAAAATTCCTGTCGATGGCATGCTTACAGAAGGGCATTCATCTGTTGATGAAAGCATGGTTACAGGAGAAAGCATTCCTGTTGAGAAAAAGAAAAACGATAAGGTCATCGGCGGAACAATAAACAAGCATGGCAGTTTAAAATTTAAAGCGACAAAAGTCGGCGCCAACACAACTCTTGCGCGGATAATTAAATTAATAGAGGATGCTCAGGGCAGTAAAGCGCCTATACAACGGTTTGCAGATACTATCTCTGCATATTTTGTTCCGATTGTTCTGTTTATAGCTTTTGCGACATTTTCAGTCTGGTTTTTTATTGTCGGCGCAGAGTTTAATTTTGCATTGATGGTTAGTATAGCTGTTCTAGTTATAGCATGTCCTTGCGCTCTTGGATTAGCAACTCCGACTGCAATAATGGTCGGGACAGGCAAAGGTGCAATCAATGGAATTCTCATAAAAGGCGGTGAAGCTCTCGAGACTGCTAACAAAATAAATGCAGTTATTCTTGATAAAACTGGAACAATAACAAAAGGAAAGCCTGAAGTCACAGACATCATGCCTGTATCAAAATCAAAGATGACAAAAGTTCAACTGCTTAGGATTGCGGCAAGCATTGAGCACAAAAGCGAGCATCCGCTTGCAGAAGCAATTGTCAGGAAGGCAAAAGAAGAAAAAATAGAACTGAAAAAAACATCTTCCTTTAAGGCAATTCCTGGGCATGGAATAATTGCAAAAATTGGAAAAGTTTCATATCGGCTTGGCAATGCAAAGTTCATGAAGGACAATAAAATCAGTTTCAAATCCTATGAAACATCAGTGCATGAGCTTGAGGAAGAAGGAAAAACAGTGATGATGCTTGCTAATGAAAGAAAGCCGATTGGTATTATTGCTGTTGCTGACACAATCAAGGAAACATCCCCTGAAGCAATAACTGCGATGACTGACATGGGAATTACAGTATACATGATAACTGGAGATAATGAAAGGACTGCTCAGGCTATTGCTAAAAAAGTTGGATTGACGCATTATTTTGCAGAGGTTTTGCCAGAAGATAAAGCAGGTCATGTAAAAAGATTACAGCAGGAAGGAAAAGTTGTTGCAATGGTTGGCGACGGTATTAATGATGCACCTGCTCTTGCGCAGGCAGATATAGGAATAGCAATGGGTTCTGGAACAGATGTTGCAATGGAATCTGGAAACATCGTCTTGATGAAGGACGACTTGCGCGATGTTGTTAAAGCAATAAAGCTCAGCAAGATGACAATGTGGAAAATAAAACAGAACATGTTTTGGGCATTGATTTATAATGTCTTAGGAATACCAATCGCAGCAGGCCTTATCTATCCATTCACTGGAATGCTTCTGAATCCGATGATGGCTGGCGGCGCAATGGCATTAAGCAGTGTCAGTGTCGTCACTAACTCTTTACTTTTGAAGATGAAAAAGTTATAAGTGCATTATAGTTCTTATCAGAATTAGTTTAATCCTAATTACTTGCTTATACTTACTTATTCGCTCGGTCTGTTATGAAATTCTTCCCATCCACTTCTACAAAGATTATATTCTCGTTTTCATTTACTTTGTCTAATGCCGCCTCTATGATTTCAGCATCAAATGTCTCATAGCTATGATTATCCATCACCTGAGCTTCTTTTCCGTTTCTTGATAAAAGCAGTCCATTCTTTTGTTTTATCTCAACAATGTCCACCCTATCGTTATGCGCCAAAACAACGGGTTTTTCTCCGCCGCCGAATATGTTTTTCACATAGAATTTTAGTTTTGAATGAGAATGCGTTCCAACAGTTACAACTTCCTTTTTGAGAACTCTGACTATCTCATTGTTGTATCTGAAACATGATTTCTTGTCCAGTTCGTCAGCGCTTGCCATTATTATCAATATCTGTAAAGCGAGTGGTTTATATAAATTTTTATTTTTTTCTAAGTTTCTCAACCGCTTCAATGACTTCTTCTGCAGAAATATCGCTCATGCAGTCTATGCCTTCTTTGCATTCCCTAACTTGGCCTTTATGGACATTTATGCATGGTGAGCAGGCTTTCCTGTGGTATATTGATATATTCTTCTTTCCATAAGGAGCAAATCGAACCGGAGTATTGGGCCCGAATAATCCGAGTGTAGGAACACCCATTGCAGCTGCTATGTGCATTGGTCCTGTGTCATTTGAGACAAATATTTTGCATTTTCCTATCAGGCCAAAGGATTGTTTTAATGTAAGTTCGCCTGCTGAAATTACAATATTTTTTTGGACTTTTTTGTCAACTAATTCTTTAAGGTCAGAAAGTATCGGAAGATCTTTTTCTGTTCCAATTAGCAGCACTTTACCATGCATCTTTAGGACAATATAATCAATTAGATGGGCATATCTCGGCAATGGCCACATTCGTGATTTAGCAGATTCTGCAACCCCTGGCGCAATTCCGACAAAAAATCCGTTCAATTTATTTTTTTTCAAGAAAGCATTCACTTTTTTAATATCTTCTTTTGAGACATTGAGCTTTACCAGTTTGTCTGGCTCAGTTCCTGCATCAACTTGTTTCGATAAATCCAAAAAAGTGAGAACTTCATGCTGCTTGTCATTGAAATGGACTCTTTTATTATATACTAAAGCTCTTTTTCCATGAGAAAAGCCTATCCTATTCTTTCCTGCAAAAAAGCTCAAAACAGCGGAAATATTCATCCATGGCTCGCAGTCTATGACCAAATCGTATTTTCTCAAAACAACAGAAGGCATAACTATCACTTTATTGACATATCTGCATGATTCGTAGACATCTTTGTTTCTTGGTGTCGCAAGGACATCTATCTCTGCGCGAGGGTATTTTTCTCTGAGCGCTTTTATCATAGGTAGTGTCAATACGCTCTCTCCGACAGCCCATAATTTTACAATTAGGATTTTGTCCAGTTTATTGAACATCAATCTTTTACGCATAGAAAATGGAGAAAGGGTTATGCATGCGAGTCCAAAAATATACTTATCAATCCATTTTATTAGTTTAACTGCCATTATTTATTGCTTTTTCTTCTTCCCGCCTTTCTCTATGGCATCCTTTCTGACAACTTTTGTGATTTCCTGTTCTAACATTTCCAGTTTTACAAGTACTCTGAATATGAGATAAAATAAGACGATTATGCTGACATATATCACTAAATCGACTCCTCGTTCTATACCTAGTGCATTCGATATTGTGAATGTAATGCTAGGAACTACTGCGACAAATATCACTCCAATCCAAATTATTATCCAGAATGCGAGCTCTTTTACTGAAACCTCTCCATCCCGGAATCTTAGGAAAACCCTGCTTAATGCAAAAACAGCAAATAATATTGCAAGTATCTGAAAAACTAAAGTGCTTGTTGTTTGAAACATTAGTTCACCTCATTAATTTTTTTAATATCAACTTAGCTAGTATCTTGAGCGCATTTAAATTTGTTTGCCCTTTTTTAAGGGAATATGAAGTATAGACAGGCTTTATTGCGATTTCCTTTAATTTAAGATTATGCGCGCCTATCTCCTTTATGAATTCAGAGCTGACTTCCATCCTGTTTGTCTTTATTTTTATCAGTCTTGCCGCTTTTTTTGAAAAGGCGCGGAGGCCTGACTGCGAATCAGTTGTCTTCACACCAAATAATAAGAAAGTAATCAAGTTAAACCCAAAATTGCCGATTCTTCTGACGAGAGGCATGCCCTTAACAAGATTCTTATCAAGCAGTCTCGAGCCAATTACAGCATCAGCTTCTCCTTTTAGTATTGGAGCAGCCATTCGCATTACATCTGTCGGGATGTGCTGGCCGTCTGCATCAAATGTAACAACAATTTCTGCATTCATTTTGTTTGCAGCTTCAATTGCAGTTCCAAGCGCTCCTCCAAGGCCTCTGTTTAGTTTGTGCCTGAAAACATAAACATCTTTAGATCTGGCAATTTCAAATGTTTTATCTTTAGAACCATCATCAATAACAATTATGTTTTTATATCCCTCTTTTTTAAGTCCATCAATAACTATTCCTATTGATTTCTCTTCATTATATGCAGGAATCACGACAATGATTTTATCCTTTATATTCTTCAAATTGATTTTTACCCTTCTCATTTTTTTTATCATTTCATCATTTTTTTGAAAACAGAATATGCTTGATCAGGAGTTATTGCTTGAAGGCACTTATTGTCCTTGCAAGGAGTTTTTCTGTGATTATATGCAGAAACGCATGGGCTGCACATAAAATTAGAATACATTACTGCGCAGTTATTGCTTAAAGGACCATACACCTCAGGTGTTTCTGGACCATAAAATGCGATTATCTTTATGTCTGTTGTCGAAGCAAAATGCGCAGGTCCAGAATCATTTGTTATGATGATATCAGAAATATTGTATAAATCAATTAATTCCCTTATGTTTTTTGTCTGCCCTGTAAGATCAATGCATCTTTCATATCCGACAGTACTGCAGATGGCTTCTGCATCAGGTTTTTCAGACGCAACGCCTGTTATCACAATAAAATTTTTCTTGTCAGAAAGAACTTTTTTAGCAAGTTCTATATAATTTTCAAGGGGCCACTTTCTTATTGGTATCAGTTGACTTGCATTCGGATTAAAAAGAATGATTTTGTGCTTTTTGCTTATTTTATTATTTAACTGCTTTAGTTTGGTAAACATATTGTTTTTCTCTTCTTGTGTCGATTTAATCTTGAATGGTTTAACTTTAGTCATACCAAATTCTTTTTTTACAAGAGGGCATTCTCCTTCAGGAGAATCTAGCGCATTTACTAAAGAAAGAAAGTTAAGACTCATATGTCTGTTTTGATTATATTGTACTTTATGTGTATGGAAATTACCTCTGTATAGCCCTTCCATAGTATATCTATCAAAACCAACCCTGTTTTTTGCGCCGCTTAAATAACTCAGAATATTGCTGGCTCTTGAAAACAGCTCAAGATCAAAAGCAACATCAATTTTTTCTTTTCTTAGTCTGTGAAGTGCTTTGAATACATCTTTTACAAACACAGGAGTGGATTTAAAGCCGCGAATAGTTATTATGTTTTCTTCAGGGATTATCTTGAGAAGTTTTATTCCTTCTTTCATTTCGTCAAAAACAACATAATATAATTGCACACCTGGATATCTTTCTTTGATATGAGTTATGCTTGCGTGAGTCATTATTGCGCTGCCCATCTCAGATATCTGTATGAAAAGAACTTTTTTTATTTTTATAGGCTCTTTTGAGGGTTTGCGAAATATCTTTGCAACAGAGTGTATTCCAGAAAAAAATATGCAAATAGGAGTTCCAACGTAATAGTCAATTTTTCTCATAAGTTTTACTTTCATATTTTACCAAATCCTTAACTTCTTTTAAGTTTTTATTTTATAGTTATGTTTAAAAACGTTTTGAAAGATATCAACACTATAAGGCAGTTAGGCATTCTTATTATTTAATCTGCTTCTTACAAGTCTCATAATACGTCTTATAAAAATGCAATATATTTTAAGTCAATAACCTGCTATCTTAAGAATCAACAACATTTATAAATTTAACCTAATTTCGGTGTGTGGGACAGTAAACCGAACAGTCATTTCTTATTCTTATCGTAGAATTCAAAAACTTCCAGTATTTTTTCTACAGTTCCTAAATATTTGACATTTTTAAGAATTGGATATTTTGTT
>JAUYGA010000207.1 GCA_030690755.1 Nanobdellota archaeon | reverse complement strand
ATTCTCAAGCGAAATAATTTCACTATATTCGTTTATCAGTCGGACTTCTTCATCATAAAATAGGATAACCTGCTTTGTAGAATTATTTTTCGCTTCAACATTTAAGACTAAAAATTCTTTACCTTCTGGAGCATTTCGACCTTTGAATTCATGGCTTTTCTCTATAGATGTTATCCTAAAATCAACTCCTTGATAGTTCACTGATTTATTGACAACTATTATTTTGAGAACTGGATTTGGAATTATCTTCTCTTCTTGTTTTTGTGATTTAAACTGGGGCAATTCACTTTCAATCGCTTCATCAAATTTCCGTTCTCCCAACTCTTTTTGCTCTTTGAGCCATTTTTGATATTTTGCAGGGTCATGGTCTTCTTTTCGTCCTGTTTTTTCTTCAATAACTTTTGCCAGTTTCTCTAACTTTTGAGGAATCCCTTTCTCCAGCATATCGCCATATAAAAATTTTGCTTTGCTCTGCTCTAACATTTCCCACGTTTTGTAGGCTTCCTTAAATCTTTGATCAAGACCACAAGGCTCTAAAATATCTTCTTGTGTAACGCTCACCTGTTGTTTGAAACTTATAACGACGCCTTTTTTAGTTCTCTTGTGAACGACTTCCATCGGAGCGGCTTCAGAAGCAACAACCACAACTCCGTCCTTGCTAACATCTACCCAAAAGGGAGCGTTGCCTTGTGGATATCGCAACTCGACAGATGGAGTTATCACTTCCTTTTCTGTGACAATTCTGAATAATCCCTTTATCAGTTCTATTTTCCTGATTATTCCTTTTATTCCCAACACCAACTCGGTGTTTGGAAAAGCGGTTATTATTGTTCCAGTTTGGGTGGGTCCAGGTTCATCGCTTAAGTCGACTACATAAGAACGGGATGCTGTGCTAATTCTGTCGCCATCTTTTAGCCTAATCCACTTGAAGTTTTTTCCTGACGGAACTGCCTCAATCCTTCTTTTCGTATCCCCTCTTTCTATAAAGACATCGCCAATTGTGTAGGAAATGTTTACATCTGCCATTTTATACACCTTTGAATTGTTCTTTAAGGTTAATTGGTAATGTAACTGGTTTTTGTAAGCCCTGTTCTTTTGAACAAACACAGCTCTGATTATCTTTTACTGTTACTTTATTGCCTTTTAAGTCTGAAAATTCAACCTCGCCTTCGATTACTGTCAATGAGGTTGTTTTTTCATCAGTCCAAACCGAAAAAATAGTTCCGCGCACAGCAGGAATTGCTGTTGGCGTATGAATTTCGAATTTCGTGTTTGGCCTCAGCTTACTGATAATCGCTGTAAGGGTTCCCATGTTAAGAACAGAGGGTTTGATTGTTACTCTGCTATCTTCGGGAAAAGTGGAAACGTAGAAATCGCCCATATCTACAACCGTATTTTTGCCAATCCTCAGTTTAATGCCACTTTTAAGAGTGATAGTGATCTCAGTTCCTTTACCCGTCTTAATTCTATCCCCTTTCTTGACTTCGAACTTTTCTTTTGGATTTTTTATTTTGGTTCCACTTCTTTCTATTTCTGCATTTATCTCTTTTGTTTCCTCTTTTTCTCCTTTGATTCTTGAGAATATTGACTTGTTGATTTGTTCCACTTCTTCCCTATGGATAAACCCCTCGGCTTTCAGGGTAGAGCATGGTGGATGTTTACTCTCTGGAAGATATGATAATTTGCATCTTATGGCGTGAATTCTCTTGCTGCCGGAATCTAAACCATCGGACATCAAAGGCATCCCCGTAATCACAAAGTTATTAATCAAAACTACATTACAACCTATTTTGCCATCTTTCCCAACAGTAAAAATCGCTTCTTCGCCAAGATATTTTCCTTTTTCAATTTTAGCACCCGATTTAGCGAATTCTTTTTTGCCTTTTTCTAAAGCAGATTCAAACTCTTTTATCATTTCTTTGGGAGCGAATGCCTTGACTAAATCACCTAAGGGGATGTTCATTGGTGTCCCTGGCGTAGGAGCACTCAGCCCTTGGGTAGGGATAGTTTGATAACTCTCAAAAAACTGTTTTGCAGTTTGCTTATCACTATATCCAACAATATTTATGTGTCCTACAAAATCAAATTTTTCTGGTTTAAGACTCGGCATCGCAACTGCTATGCCGAAGCCCTGTTTTAAGATGGTTACCCCCGGCTCATTTTCAAGGTCAGGATTGATATGTGCTAAACTTAGGACTACCTGACCATCTTTTGCATAACGATCGACTTCTTCCCACCTCGCAGGCCAACTTGAAGGCAAAAGTTTCTCCATCTCTTCTTTTGTTGGAGGAGTAGTGGCTTTGGTTAACGAAATTGATTCCACAAACCAATTGTTATTGTTCATAATTTAACCTCGCCTGCTTGAACCTGTATAAAGTCCGCCAAGACGCTGAAATTTATCTCTTCCTCTGGGAGTCATAGTAAGTATACCGGGGTTATTTTTAATCAGTTTCAAAACCTGCGGGGTTGGAGTTGGATTGTAAAATTCAAGTTCTACATTGGAATATCCACTTATCTTTACAGGCTTGGCATAAATTCCAGTGCCCGGAATTGGTTGAGGTATGATTTCTTCTGGCAAGTTCTGGTCAAACACGAACTCCGTCTCTGGCTTATGACTTTTCTTGTATTGGTAATTGTTGATCTCTGCATCTGCGTAGGGATCGATTTTAAAAAGAAGTTGCTGCTCTGCTTCTAAGAGTTCGTGAAATTTTAGCTTCTTGGGAAGGTTCCAGATTAATTTCTGTACCAATGATTGCTCAAGCTCTGGATGTTCTATAACATAATTCATAAGTTTCAAGAAAAGAGGAACATCTAACATTTCGTAAGAGAATATAAATGGTTCATTTACATCAGGAGCGGGGTAACCTTCGTCTAAGCAGAAGCTTTTAAATTGAAGGCGTACCTTTGAGTTGGGTGGAATCACCCCTTCTGACCGTTTTATTTTGAATATGTCGTTAGCTTCTGGAAGTTCGGATATATCTCTCAGGCTTTGCGGATCGAAATCTAATTTAGTGACATAAAACCTGAATATCGACAATTTTAGTAACTATGTTTTTAAGTTTTGATTTTCGAATGCGGTAGAACCAATCCGATATTAATTTTCTCTGATTTCTTGGTCGATTAAAAAAACATGGCGGTGCATATCGATAAAATTGCTGGATAATATCACAAAAAAAGAAATCCCTAAAATCAATTAACTGCGCACTGAAAAAATATTAAATGGTTTGAAAATTTTCTCATCTTCTTTTGAAATATGAGTCCACCGATACAGTTTCGAACCTTTTGATGTAAATTCAACTTCAAATATCTTTGAAGCTTTTTCCATCAAGCTTTCATAACCGATTCCGATATTGAATTTCTCGATCTTCCATAAAATGGCTGCAATCAATTCATAAGAAATGAAATTAACAACAGAAAGATATGCTTCTACCCTATTTGGAAGTTGATATCCGATAGGAGCAAGGCATGCATTACCCCTTAAATATCTGAATGCCTTTTCAATATGATCTTTCTGAAAATATGTCCTTATCAGCTCTTTTCCTGACATTTTAATATCAGTGGAAAAGAATAATGATCTTCCATCAAGTCTTCTTGCAAGCTCTTCTTCATCTCTATTTATTTCATATCCTCTTCGACCTTTTGCTGGTTTCACAATCGGAGACAAGTCCTTTTTCAATTCTGCAATCTTCTTTCTGGAGGTTTCGGACTCAAGTTCTTGAATAAGTAAGTCTCTTTCGATACGTGAATTATTGCGTCTTTGGGGATCCAACATGACGACAATTTTACAGTTGTGCCCATATAATTCTCCAGTATCTTCGATACAGTAAACACCATTTCCACGGGACATTTCAAGAATATTCTCTCGTTTTTCGATTTCAGAATCGGTATATTTCGTAATCCAATCATTAACCTCCTTTGAAGTATGAGGTCCTCCAGAAAGGACATGAAAGTTCTCTTTTCTTGCATAATCAATGTTCGGTTTACTGACAAAACCACGATCCCATACAAGCGTAATGTTTTTA
>JAUYGA010000206.1 GCA_030690755.1 Nanobdellota archaeon | reverse complement strand
AATCGTCTGTTATTCTCTTCTATGAAATTCCTTACTCGATAGTAGTTAACATTGCATGGAACTTATAACGCATCTGAGATTGATGCTATTTAAGAACTTAAGCAATCAGCTAAAGAAAATGGCACGCAATCTTTTACTTTTGATGAAAAAGTGTCGCTTGCAAACTATTTGGAGCTAACCGGTTATAAGTTGGTGAAAACAAAACTTCAATATCCTTCTGAAAGAGAACCTCGCATGATTCTCGATTTTCGATGGGATAAAAAATGCAATGAATTTATTGATCCATGCTTAGAAGAAATAGTAAGTGAAATAAATTCAGATAGCATTAGTAAGATCAGCCAAGTTGTAGGTTACACATATTCTCCACACGGAGGTGTTAATCCAGGAAGGCTTAATATTGGACAGCTCGAAGGTAAGTTTTTGATAACTGATAAGCACAAATTTATAGATGTTGGATGTGGTTATGGGTTGCAAGGAATAGATGCTTTTCTGCATAATGGTTGCGAAACAGTCCTTTTGGATTCAAATGCTGTTAATATCAGAAATGTCTATCTGAACCTTTTAGAATATGGATTGCTTGGCAATCCTAAAATAAAAGTGAATCTGTCAACTGTCCAGAACTCAGGATTGCAGCAGAAATCTTTTGACAGGGCCTTTTTGGGCAGCACAACGGAATTAGAAAGTAATAAAATTGTTTCGGAGATATTGAAGTCTACAGTAGGATTAATGAAAGATAAATCAAAGATATTGATTTCCAATTGTCTTTACAAATATGATTATAGAAGTATTTTGGCCAGTTTCATTCTAAAAAAAGAGTATTCGCTTAGGTCATATTATGGTTGTCAGATAAATTTAATCAATTTAAATAGAAAATAGCTCGCAGTTTTTGTTTTTCTTACTTTTTTAGCAGACCAAGATTTATATCATTGTACAGTTCCATCAGTTTCATATGCAGCTTTTGTTTTTCTACTTCGTTTAATTTTGCTTTTCTGTATTCTTTCTTAAGTTCATTATAGACATCTCTTGCTTTTTCATATTCTCCGACTTTTACTAGTTCGTTGCATCCTGAAATCAGCATATTGATGTCTTCTCCTTCGCCTGTTCTTGCTTTGAATGTTGGCGCTTTTATTTCAAGCAGGAGATTTATCTGTTTGTCCAGCTCTTTTTCTTTTTCAAGCAGCTGTTTTTCCCGTTTTTCAAGGGCTTCTTGTTTCGTTTTTATTTTTTCTGCGGCATGCTTCTCTTTTTGTTCAAGCCCATCTAACTTTTTGATGCTTATCTTGATTTCCCGTTCAAAATTTCCAAGCTCTTTTTTCAGTCTTTCAATGTCCATTTTGTATTCTTTCTTCCTTCTCAGTTCTGCTTCTCTCAAATCGAGTTTTTCCATCTCTTTTTTCAGGTCTTTTTCTATTTCTGTTATGTCTTTAAGTTTCTTTTCTGTCAATGCTTTTTCTCTATGCATCTGTTCGTATCCTAGCTTGATTTCCTTGTCCTTTTCATCTATTGCTTTTTTATGGTTCTCAATTCTTTGCATTTTGTCGTTTGCAATCCTTTCTTTTCTCAATGCTTCGTCGAGCATTTTTCTTGCCTCGCTTATTCTTTTGTTAGCATCATGTTCTTTAGCATCTAACTGATCTTTTCTCTTATATAATTCTTTTTTCAGTTCAAAGAGGTCTTTTTGCAGTTTTTCAAGATTTTTTCTTTTTTCGTCTACTTCTTCATTTATTTTTGCAAGGCTGTTTTTCCTTTGGTTTATTTCTTCGTCAATTGTGATTTTTAGTTCGTTTATTTTTTTCTTCTCGATTTCAAGGTCTTTATCTTCTGAACTCTCTTTTGCATTAGGAATCTCTCTTTCGACATTTATGTCTTCCATTTCGACCTTTTTTGCCTTCTCTTTGTCAAATACTCGTCTTATCCATGATTTTTTCTCTTCAGGCATTGGAGGTGGAAGTTCTTCTTGGTAGAATGCGTTTTTATCAACTAGCTCGTTTGCATCAAGTTCAAGTATTGGTTCCTTGATTTTTGCCTTGTTTGTTTTTGCTTTTTTGCCTTTTTTTGCTTTTGCTTTACTGCGTTTGGCAGGTGCATTATGAGAAGGAATTTCTTCTTCACTTTCATCGAAATTTTCTATTGGTGGAAGTTCAGGAATATCAATATTTTCTTCCTTTTTCTTTAAGAAGTTGAATATGCCTTTTTTCTCTGATTTCATTTCAGGAAGGTCAGGTAAATCTTGGAGATCTTGGCCATCATCTAAATTCATATTTGTTATGTCTTCACCTGCAAAATCATCTTTTTCTTTGACCAGCTTACTCTTGATTCTAGAGAAAAAGCCTTTCTTTTCCTGTTCCTCGGGCATAGGAGGTAACGGAGGAAGCTCTAAATCTGCGTCTAAGTCACCCCTTTTTTTATTTCCCATATTCATAAGCTTAGTTATTTGAGCTATTTATATACTTTTGTTATACCTGTAAAATGAAAACTCTGTCTGGTTTGTGTGTATTTTTGGCGTTGTTTGATATTTTTAAGCTCTGGAAAAAGCAACATTTTTAAATGAACTAACAAATCTCCTGTTTGGTGAAATTAATGTCTGATAAAAGATGCATATCTTGCAAAATAAAAATAACAAATGATACGGGCGCAACTTCTTTTACTTGCCCGAATTGCGGTAAGCATGAGATAGTTAGATGCAAAGGCTGCAGAAAGACTGCTGCTAAATATCGCTGCCCCGAATGTAATTTTGAAGGACCTAACTAAAATGGCAGATGTTGTAATTACTATGAAGATTATGCCTGAGAGTCCTGAAGCAGATTTAGATAGGATTGAGAAGGAAGCAATCGCTATCATTGCAGATTTTGGCGGTGAAGTTGGTAAGAAGGAAATAGAACCAATTGCATTTGGCCTTAAAGCATTAAAGCTTATTTTTGTCGCTGATGAAAAGAAAGGCGGAACTGATGCAATGGAAGCCAAGCTTTCTGAGATTTCTGAAGTAAACAGCGTTGAAGTAGTTGACGTAAGACGAGCTATTGGGTAAAACAATTTGATAAATTCTGAACTTTAATCCTCATTTTGTTTAATCCATGTTTTGAATATGCCTAGTGTTTCTGCTATCAATTTTATTGCCTCAACATGAGTTTGCAAATATGTTGCAGCATCTTTTTCATCGATTGCATGATTTTTCAGATTATCATATATCGCGCAAACTAATTTATGAGAAAGCTCTCCAGGATCATAGTTTAGGTCATCTCCATATGTTTCTTTGAAATCTTTTAAGGTTCTGCTTGCGGCGCTTACCCTGTTTGTTATTTCATTGGGAGACATATGTCTGTCTTGGATAGTGCCTGCAAGCCCTTGAGGCATGTTTTCAACATCATCTCGTTTGTTATCTTTTAGATTTTTATAAGAGCCTGCTTTGAATATGTCTTCGATATATTTTTTAAAATTCACCGCGCATTCGGCATCAAGCATATTGCCGATGAAAAAGTTAGCGCGTTCCGCTCTTTTGGAATAATCACTATAATTTTCAAAATCATCGCGTGAAAAGTCATCCCGTATCCTGGTTGATTTGTAATAGTCTGAGTTTAGGAGCTCGCCAAGGCTTCTTCTAGCTTCTTTGAAATTTCCGCTTTTTGCGGATTCTAGTGCGCATTCGGATATTAGGTCAGCTTCTTCCATTTGGTTATCTCTTTTTTTCTCGTAATCTTTAAGCAGCTCTCTTTCTTCATCAGATATTGTATTTTTGTGTTCTTTTTTTCGCAGAGCAACAATTTTTTCTTGCAGGCTTTCCGTTTCATTATCTTTCATTTTCATTACCTCCATTTATTATCTTATTTACTACTTAGAGGTACTAAGTATATTATAAATATTATCATTGATTTTTACTTAAAAAAAGAAAAATTTAAATAATAATTTCAATTAATTTGCAAATAATGAAAGAAATATTAAAAATAGACAAAAAGGATAAGCTTATCCTTTATGAATTAAACCAAAATAGTCGCCAATCTGTTGCAGAGCTGGCAAGAAAGACAAGACTGAGCAGGGATGTTGTTGCGTATCGCCTTAAGGAGCTGGAAGCTAAACATTTGGTTCTTGGCTATAATGCTTTGATTGACGCGTCAAAGCTAGGGTTTAAAGTCTATCGTGTCTTCCTGAATCTGCGGGCAATTGATTCAGATAATTACAACAAGTTGGTAGATGCATTAAAAAATAATTCCAATACCTTTTGGGTTGGTAAGTGCGACGGTTTTATAGACTTGGTTTTTGCAGTGTGGTGTCAGAGTGACTTGGAGTTTTATAATTTTCATAAAAAGATACTTAACCCATTCAGACGATTTATTTCAGACCAGGTTATTTCAACAATGATTTCTTATTCTTATCTTGATTCGTCGTTTCTCATAGAAAAAAGAGAAAAAATACGGGATGAAATATATGTTTGGAATCAAGAGGGCATGAATTTTGATGAGATTGATGCAGTGATTTTGAATAAGCTTTCAAACGATGCGAGGATTCCTCTGCTTGCTATTGCAAAAGAACTCAAGATGGATCCTTCAGCAATAAAGTATCGTATCAGAAACCTTGAGAAAAACAGAACAATCAAGGCGTATAAAGCGACCATCGACTTCTCGCTGCTTGGCCGAGATTTCTATTCCATAAAACTGAATATGTCAGATTTATCAAGATTAAGGGAAGTAAAAGAATTCATAAAAAATAATTCTTCAGTAACAAATTTTTCAGAGTCTCTCGCAGGTTTTGATATTGAATTTGACATGCTGGTCTTGTCATCGCAGGAATATTTCGAGTTCATACAGGAACTAAAAGACAAATTTGATTCAATATCTGAAGTGAAGTTCTATAGAGTTGTTGAGAAATTCAAGGAAATCAACATGCCGAAAGTTTGATTGTTGATATCATTAAAAAATAAAATAAATAGAAATCAATCAAAAAGTTCTGTGCTGAGATATCTTTCGCCGCAGTCTGGCAGGATCACTAGAACTTTTTTACCTTTGCCGAGTTTTTCTGCTACTTTTAATGCGGCGTATGCTGCTGCGCCAGAGGATATTCCTACAAAGATTCCTTCTTCTCTTGCGAGTTTTCTCGTAGTTTCAAGAGCGTCTTGATTGCTTACTTTGATTATTTCATCATAAATGGATGTGTTCAAGACCAGCGGTATAAAACCTGCGCCAATTCCTTGTATTTTATGCGGTCCAGGACTACCGCCGGAAAGAACTGGCGATGCTTCTGGTTCTACTGCAACAATGCGCACTTTTTTTGCTGCTTTCTTTCTCAGAACTTCTCCAACTCCCGTGATTGTTCCGCCTGTTCCGATTCCTGCAACAAACGCATCTAAATCAGGAACTTGTTTTAGAATTTCTTCTGCAGTTGTTTTTCTGTGTATTTCTGGATTTGCAGGATTATCAAACTGCTGTAAGGCAAACCAGTTATTTTCTTCTGAAAGCTGTTTTGCTTTCTCTATTGCTCCTTTCATTCCTTTAGGTCCTTCGGTAAGAACAATTTCTGCGCCGAGCGCTTTTAGTATTTTTCTTCTTTCAATACTCATTGTTTCAGGCATTGTAAGGACTAATTTGTATCCTTTGATGACTGCGACATAAGCAAGACCTATTCCAGTGTTTCCAGAAGTGGGTTCTATTAGTGTATCGCCTTTTTTTATTTTGCCGGATTTTTCAGCAGATTCAATCATGCTTAATGCAATCCTGTCTTTAACAGAGGAGAGTGGATTAAAGCATTCGAGTTTTGCATAAATTTCAGCAGAATTTTCCCCAACAATCTTATTCAATTTTACAACAGGTGTATCGCCAATCAATTCAAGCATATTATTTGCAACTTTTGCCATATTCCACCTCCAAATTAATCAATAACAATCCAATTAACAACAATCGGTATGCTTGGTAATTAAGTTCCTTTTTTAAATCCATCTAAGGTTGCATTGAAAAGTTCCATTGGTGTAAGGTCAAAATTTGGTAAGAACAAGTTCTGGTTCTATTTTGATGCCTTCCACAAAATCTCAAAATTTGCTTTATAATTCTTGGCTATATCTTTGCTTTCTATTGAAATTGCAAGAGGCGTTTCTTGGTTCCACATAGTTATTAAAACCTTATCATTGTATAGTATGGTTCCTGTTAGAGAAACATCTTTGGTTTTTGAAAATCTGATTTTTGCCAATGCAAGGGAAGGTCCTTTTTTTATTCTGTTCTTGGATTCAGAAACATCATTGTATATTATTTTTACAGATATTTTCTGTTTTATTCTTTGTTTGTGCCAGTGCTCCATAAAAAAGGGCAGAAGTTTATAGCTTACACCAGATGAACCATATGCTAAAATCGCTTTCGGATTTTCTTTCAGAATATAAGACATAGCAGATTTCATACCTTCTTTTCCTTCGAAAACCTCAACATCTGCTTTCTTTTCAGCCAGGTTTTTTAATGAAGTTAATTCTGGTATTATTTGTTTCAAAGCATCTTCTTCCATGTTTTTTTTTTCTTGAAAGCTGTCAAGTATTTTTTGAGGATTAATTGCTTGAAAATATTTCTTTCCTGAAATAATAGTATAAGAAACAAAGCCTTTGCCAAGGAGAACATCCAAGTAGTCATATATGGATGAGCGAAGAATGTTTGTTTTTTTAGCGAGAGTATTGGCTAAACTCTGTCCTTCTTTAAGCAAGGCAATGTAGATTTTAGCTTCTTTTTCTTTCAATCCGATTTTTTCCAATTGCGAAGCGTCCATGCATTGAGTAAAACTAACATCTATATAAACATTATCATTTTGTCGTGGAAAAATCCACAGCATAATTTTATAACTAACATGTCCGTATTTGCATGGAGATGAAGGATGTAATAGACATGACTTTCCTGCAAAATGCAAATAAAGCTTACATCAGATAACGAATGGGAAGGAAAATATGCCCTGCTTGAAGGCCAGTTCGAGGTAGATGGTTTGCCGATATGGGCTTTAGGGGATTTGTTGCCAACGGGCAAAAAAGACAGAGCTGGTAAAAACAGTTTCTTTAAAGAAAAATTGAAAGATGTGCTTGGAAATGACGCAGGTCCTTCAACTAGTTCAGATGAATTATATTCTCAAATGAAACAGATATATGCGTGTTTTCCAGAAGAGTTTATCGAAAATTATGGAGAATGCGTTGAGCAAATACAGAAAGGCAGTCAGTTCTTACAAAAATCAAAATTACATCAAATGCCTGCCATAACTGGCAACCGCGAGTTTGATTACCAATTGCTCCTTGATTTTCTGGCGACAGAGGCAGGGATAAAAAAAGTCAATTATTTCAATGAGTTAACTTCCTGCAAGAAATTTATTTTGCATACAACTCCTGAAGTTGAACACTTAGAATCGACTGGAATTTTATGGCTGCCATATCATCCAGAAGACTGTTTTGAACAAGATATTGACCAAATAACAGACTCTTTTAGAGAATATAAAAGTGAAAGAATAATAATTCTTACGCACGAAAATCCTTGCCCTGAGGCGGTTGGTGTAAAAAGAAAAGTGAAGATGCAAACAACGCTTGACGAATATATTGGAAGGGCAGCGAGCATAAATTTGAATGTACTCTTATTTTGCGGCCACCTAGATATTTCGGCGCCATCATTTGGTTATAAGGGCGCAACTGTGCAGCCAATATCAGGAACAGAGATAATAACCCTTGACTTGATGAATGGAAATTATTCTAAGAGGGAATTGTAATGGTTAAATGGAAGAAGTATGCGACTAGAGATCTTAGCATATATAAGACAGCTGCATATTTAAACGGACTCAGTGATGCAGCAAAAAAACACTTTAAGATAGATTTGGGCGTAATGGTATGCGGAAAAAACGTTGAGTGCGTTCTCTATTTAGATGAAGATGGAAGCAAAGAACTAAGTGAAAGAATTTTAAACCATACCTTAGACGCGATAAGAGACAATAAAGACCCTCTTGAGTTGATGGAAAAGATTGCAGCCAACGTATTAAAGACAGCCAAAAACATTTCAATCAGATCATCATCGAAAAAAGTATTGTCAAAAAAAGATTTTATCAGGTTTCATAATGAGTTTCTGCAAGCGATAGGTGAGTATCAAATAGTGGTGTGGTGGTCTGTTCTTGCAGAAAATGGCTTATTTCTTTATGCAAAGAACAGGCTCAGGCAAATAACAAACAAGAAAGATGCATGGGAAACAATAATATGTCTTTTTGAACCTAGCGTTGTCGAAGAAGAAAGGATTAGTTTGCTTAATGCAGCTGCAAATCCCTCTAAAGAAATAATAGAAGAGCATGCCTGTAAATTTTCTTGGATGAATATGAGATTTTTCAGCGATATGCCTCTTACAACAGAACAGTTTACCCGGCGGATAAATGAGATTAAAAATCCTGTCAAATCCTTGAGAATAATCAAAGACAAACAAAACAAGAAAAGAAATAATTTTTTCAATTTGTTGAATTCATTAAATCTAACAGAAAACGACAGAACATTGTTTGTTACCATTAATAGGATAAATCTGCTAAGACAAACCAGGGATAGAACTAGGAGAACTGCTTTTTTTCTGATAAAGCCCTTCTATGAGAAGTTAAATCAGCATCTTGGCTGCGATTACGATGTTTTGTTAAGCTATTCTCCAGGTCAAATCACTAATTTTCTGAAAAAAGGAATCAGGCCAAAAACAGGAAGCAATGTAATGGAATTCAGTTACATTGTGCATAAAGGAAAGGAGGAATTCATAAATCACGTCGAGCATAATGACAAAAACTATTTTGATAACGCAATAGACAGAATTTCGCCAGAAAGCGCAGAGATACGAGGGACTTCTGCAAACAAAGGCAATGTGATTGGTGTTGTCAAAACAATAAATCTTAACAAATGGAAGGAAGATATAAATTCTGTAAAAAAAGGCGATATTCTAGTGGCAGTATCCACAAAGCCAGATTATGTCGTTGCAATGGAGAAAGCAGCAGCATTTGTCACAGATGAAGGCGGCTTAACTTGTCACGCAGCAATTATTGCAAGAGAGATGGGAAAACCTTGCATAGTTGGAACCCAAAACGCAACAAAAGTCTTAAATGACGGAGACCTGGTAGAAGTAAATGCAACTAAAGGCGCAGTAAGGATATTAAAAAGAAATTAAAATGCGCAGCGTCTTCCACTAAGTTTATGACTTGCAGCGGTAGGCTAATTTTTGAGGCAGTTTCATTCTAAGATTTTCTTCAGTTCTTCATAAGAAATATCGCTTTTCAGGCCATTTTCATTGAAGTGTGTTTCAGCGACTTTGTATCCATAGTTTTTTATTTTTTTAATCAAAATTTCTTTTTTCGGCACATAGATTTTGAGCAGTTTGCAGACTTTATGCATGTCGTAGAACCCAACAACATCAATTTTCATCTCGCCAGATATTTTCTTGATTAGTTTGTATGCTTCAGAATATTCCTGGGTTTTTTTTGCTTCTTTAATCATCGCATTGACGAGCTTTTCATCCCAGAGTTTGCCAGTCCAGATCGGTCCGACATCGTTAATGTCATTTATTTTGTCGTGGAAATGTTTGTGCATCTTGAGGATTTCATCGACTTTTGTTCTTCCTTTTTCGCATGCAAAATAAACGCGCATGTAATGGTCGCTTGAGTGGCAGAATATCGGCAGAAGCGCTTTTTTTTGATGCGCGCCCATGAGCTGGACTTTTCTTATTAATATCCTGAGGCCAATTTCATGCATCTGTTCATTGTGTAATGGTTTTGCCCAGTATTTTCGCAGGCATGCATTCTCAAATGTTCCGCAGAGTGCTGATGTGTCTGTTGCTGTTACAGCGAGTATTCCGTTGCGGGATATTCTTTTTATTGCATTCTCAAGAAATGGATTTGGTGTTCCAAAAGGGTCTATGTCTATGTAATCAAAACCAGACGATTCAAGCATCAGCATGTTTGCGTCCTTGTTAGTCACTTCTATAAATTGCCTCTCTTCTTCAGCTCTTTTTGTCTTGAAAGTTATTTTTTTGTTTTTGATTTTATTGAGTTCTATATTTTTTTCAATCGAGCTGCTGCTTTCCTTTTCATAATCATTGATTATTATTGTTTCTATTTTGCCTTTCTTCAGCTCTTTTAAGAATCTGATTGAGCGTATTCCAGAGCCTGCAAGCAAATCGCAGATCTGCATGTCTTTCTTGTCTGTTGCATTAAGCAAAATAACAGAAATATCTCTATTTAGTTTCATCTGAGGATTATAGAAAATAGGCATGTCTTTACTTACATCGGCCCATTCTAATTTCTTGTCAATCTGGATTTTTGCTTTTCCTTCGGTTATTGTTTGCATGGTTTTGTATTGCGCTTTTATTTATTTAAGTCAATAGTTAATATCAGTAAGACCAATGTTTAAATCGCGGTGTTACTTCTATGTTATTTGGTAGTTTTTCGTCGGATATGATTAATACAGCATTTCTTTTTTCTTCAGGTTCGCTTTTTTCATCCTTTGGCGGAAGGTGATATGTCTCAAAATCAAGCATTGCATAATACTTCTTGTTTTTTTTAAGCCCATATTCTTTTAATGTGAGTTTTTTCTCTTTTTGTCCTGTGAGAAGGCTTTTGACCGCTTCAGCAGCTTGGGCTGCTTGTGAATTGTTTTTTGCATTCTTTTTTATTTCATCAGATTTAATCTCATGCGCAGGATTTACTTTTAGTCTTATTCGGTTTATTCCAATGCTTATTTTCTTGCCTTTATTATCAGCAATCAGTTCATCTTGTGTAAAAAGAACATGAGTGTAAGAATCGTCTGGAAAGTATGCAGTGCATTCATAATAGACATATTTGTCTTTTGAAAAGATTGAGGTTGTTTCTTTCCCATCAAATGTAAGCTTTACTATTTCTTTTTCATCCTTGAATAAGTCTCTTATCATAAACAAAATTAAGAATACTTTGTTTATTAATGTTTCTGGCAGAAAGCTCGGTAGAATAATAAAATGAAAAATGAAAATAACTTAAAAAGTGAGAAATTGCTAATCCTGCTTGGCGGGTTCTGCAAGGGTTTTAAGGAAGATTTATAAGAACAGGAGCAATAATTGTTTATTGGGGCAAAATGAAAAGATTGTTTTTACTTTTAGTTTTCTTGGCTCTTTTTTCTAGTCTTGTCGCTGCTGAAAATGAGACTGTTGGTTTGCAGAAAATCATGGCTTCAGGAGATACAGCAACAGTGAATGTAAATGGAGCGCAGGCAGTTGTTACTTTAGTTGGTGTGAACTCCGATGCATTGACAGCGATGATTACGATAAATGGCGAATCAAAGCAATTACGTGCTGGCCAAACAGACACGCTTGGCGGAGTTAGAATATATCTGAAACAAGTGTATTCATATTCTGTTGCAATGAAAAGCGGGGCTGAGTTGTTTATTGGTTCTAACCTTACTATCACTTCTCCAGAAGACATTCAAAAGTTAATTATTCCTGAAAAACCAGTAGAAATCGAAGAAGAACCGAAACATTCAATTTATGAAACTTTAATCATGACTGCAGGTGATTGTCTTTTGTGATTATGAAATCAGCATTTCCTGCGACAGCGCATTCTAATATCTTGTTATCGTCAGGGTCTTCTTTTACAATGTCTAAGGTTATTTCGGGTTTAACCAATATACAGTCTTCCATCACTTTATGGACTGTTTTTATCAAAACTAAATTTTTTCTTTTAGTTTTTTCGATTATCCCTTCGCTGTTTATTGCCTTTTTGTATTCATCAAATATTTTATCAGAAAGGACGCATTCTATTATTTTTTGGTCTATTAGATCAATTAATTTAAGCGAATCTCCTGTCCAAAAAGATGCCGAAACTAGGATGTTTGTATCCAGAGTTATTTTCATTTTTTGCGCATTGCATGTATGAACTCCACGACATCATCTTCTTTAATCTTTTTCTTGGCTTTTCGCAATGGTTCTGTTATGCTTGCAAATGATTCTGCGGTCACTTTTTTCATAATCAATGTATTGTCTTGTAAAATAAACAATACTTTTGAGCCTTCATTTAAGCCAAGTTGTTTTCTGATGCCAGATGGTATTGCAATCTGTCCTCTCGAGCTTATGCTTCCCATTTCAATTATCTCTGTTCCCATTTTGACCTCCAAGATTTACAAGATAAGTAAGATATATCTTGTATATAAGTTTTTTGGTTTTGGGAACTGAAAAATATCTTGTTTTGCTTCTTAATATGCCTTCCCTCTAAAAATTCGCAAGAATTCTGAAATATCCGTAAACCTTGCGAACCTATTCTGGATTGTGGTTTGTTTCTAGTTCTATTAGATTGTTTTTTCCGTAAACCTTGGAATAATCCCAAAATGCCCTCGCTGACTAGGCTCTGTCCCGAATCTCACATTTGTTCGGCTGGCATCGGCTCCAGCCGTCACTGTTTATTTTAATAAGCTGACATTCCCGCAAATGGTTACGCCCATTTGATATGCAAAGTTGGGCATAAATCCCAACGACGCGGCTTTGTTGATTTTCGTGATAGCCGCGGTGTGCGACCTTGTGTCGCACTGCATTTGATCAAACTTTGCCAAAGTTTGGGAGCATCCCCTTGTCAGCTTTAAACATAATTGATAATCGGCTTACGCGAATTGATGCCAGCTACATTCGGGACAGAGCCGCATAATTAACTGACTATTTTTTCAGCAACATTTAAAAAACAACTCTGACTAAGTATTGTATTATGGCAGAAAAAGAAGTATGTAGTCCGCAGGTGCGTTCAATCATCTGCACAGTAATCGGCCATGTTGATCATGGCAAGACGAGTTTACTTGATAATATTAGGGGAACTGCTATTGTTAAAGGTGAGGCTGGCGCGATTACGCAAGCGATTGGCGCGTCTTTTGTTCCGATTGAGACTATTAGGGAAAGGTGCAAGACAATGCTCGCTGCTTTGCAGATGAAATTTACTGTTCCTGGTGTTTTGTTTATTGACACTCCTGGCCATGCAGCGTTTACAAATCTTAGAAAGCGCGGAGGAAACCTCGCAGATATCGCGATTCTTGTAATTGATATGAATGAGGGTTTTAAGCCGCAGACTTTAGAGGCCATAGAGATTCTTAAGAAATACAAGACCCCTTTTGTCATTGCTGCAAATAAGGTTGATTTGATAAAAGGCTGGCGGTCAAATCCGAAGATAGGTCTGATGAAAAATATTATGGAGCAGAATGCCGATGTTCAAAAAGAGCTTGATGAGCGGCTTTACCGATTGGTGGGTCAGCTTTATGATCTTGGTTTTAATTCTGAACGTTTTGACCGTGTTGATGATTATCAGAAAAATATCTCAATGATTCCGACTTCTGCTAAAACAGGAGAAGGTCTGCCTGAATTGTTGATGGTTGTTGCAGGACTTGCGCAGAAGTATCTTGAGAAAGGTCTTGAATGCAACAAAGAGGGCAATGCTAAAGGAACCATCTTGGAAGTGAAGGAGACAAAGGGAATCGGAAAAACTATTGATGTCATATTGTATAATGGTCATCTTAAGATTGGCGATACCATCGTCATTGGTAATGTCGGCGAGCCGATTGTCACAAAAATAAAGTCTTTATTTGTTCCTGAAGAGATGTCTGAGATGCGCGATAAGAAGACTTTATTTAAGCATGCAAAGATTGTCTGCGCCGCTGCTGGCGTCAGGATTTCTGCTAATGATATTGATAATGTAATTTCTGGTATGCCGCTGGTTTCTTGTCTGCAGAATTCGCCGATTAATAATGCTCAAAATCTTGAGTCTGCAAAAGACGAAGTAAGATCTGATATCGATGAGGTTTTTATTGAGACTGAAAAAGATGGAGTCATAATAAAAGCTGATTCTTTGGGAAGTTTGGAAGCGCTGATAACTCTATTGAAGGAGAAGAATATTAAGATCAGAAAGGCAATGGTCGGCGATATTTCTAAGAAGGATATTTCTGATGCTGAATCTATTTTTGATAAGGATCCGCTTATGGCTGTCGTATTGGGCTTTAATGTTGCAATTCCAAGAGATGTTGTTGTTTCTCAGAATGTTCATGTCATAACTAATGATGTCATTTACAAGATTATTGAGGATTTTGAAAAATGGACAGAGGATCAGAAGAAGTTATTGGAAAAAAGAGAGCTTGAACGTTTGATTAAACCAGGGAAAGTCAAGCTCATGCCGGGTTATGTTTTCCGCCAGAACAATCCTGCTGTTGTCGGTATGGAAGTATTGTCTGGCATTATTAAACCTAAGGTTGAACTCATGAAAGCAGGCGATGCTAGGCCTGTAACTGCGATAAAGAGCATTCAGCTTGAGAAAGAGTCTGTTCATGAGGCTAAGAAAGGCCAGCAGGTTGCAGTTGCTTTGGAGAATGTTACCGTCGGAAGGCAGATTAATGAAGGTGATATATTTTTGGTTTATATTCCTGAAGAGGTTTTCAGGAAATATAAGGAATTCAAATCTCATTTGAGCGATGAAGACCGAGAGCTTCTTAAGGAAATCTCAGATATAATGAGAAAGCAGAATCCTGTCTGGGGAGTATGATTGGTTTTAGTCAGAATTTTTCTATTTTTCAGATATTATTTTTTAACTACTAATTGATAGAAACTTTTATAAATGGCCGGCTTTTTTCCAAATCCTCATGTCATATCAAAGCAGAGGAAATAGTGAATCGCCTTATGGAGTTATTCCCGAAGGTGGATTTATGTCCATTAAGGAAAGAAATGAATTCTTAGAGAAAAATATGGGTTTAGTTGTTAGTTTTGCTAAGAAAAAAGCAGGTTTTGGCGTGCCTGTTGAGGATCTTGTTCAGGAAGGCGCGCTTGGTTTGGCAAGGGCTGCAGATAAATATGATCATTCAAAAAATGCTCGATTTTCAACTTATGCCAAATGGTGGATTGAGCAGTTTATTGGCAGGGCAGTAATATCTCAAGGGGATGTTGTGAGAAAACCCGCTATGTTCTCTTCTTATATCAAACAGATTGATTCTGCAACAGGTTTTCTCAAAACCAAGCTCAGCAGAGAGCCAAGTGATAATGAGATTATAGAGTATCTTGAGATGGATAAATCTTTTTATAAAGCTATAAAATCAATTAGGTATGAATCAGCTTCTTTAGATTCGCCTATTGGCTCATCTGTTGATATGACTCTTTTAGATAGGATTCCTGATAAGAATACTGATGTTTTTAATAGCATTTCAAAGGAGACTTTGGATTCAGATCTGATAAACAATGTTTTATCTATTCTAAGTCCAAGAGAGCGTCAAGTCATAGAAAAAAGGATTGGTTTAAATGAAAAAACTCCAAAAACACTTGAGCAGATAGGTAATGAGTTTGGTGTGACGAGGGAGCGAATACGGCAGATAGAAGAAAGAGCTTATAACAAAATCAAGAGTTCTAGTCTTAAGAGTGAGTTGTATAGGCTTTACAGTTCTTAACCAATAATTTTTTAAACATCTGCCTCTTTTTTGCTTCTATGCAAAATCTTAAACCAATGAATTCAAAGGAGAAAAAGCAGGTCTTTGAGATGCTTAAGTCTCAGTATGGTTTTGATGAGAAATTAGATTATGTGTTTTTCTTTAATGAGAAAGAGCAGAAGCTTTTCATTGCAAATCCTGAAATCTCGCAGCAGGCTCTTGAGAGTTTCAATTTAAATTCGGTGGGCTTGTATTTCGGCCAGTTCTATAAGGAGCATCTGCGCTTGTCTATTGAGGGTTCTCAGATTGTCGGTCCGAAAGCAAACAAAAACATCTTAATTCTGGATGAGCATCAGAAATTGGAATGGCTTAAGGGAACTGACTTGGATATTTCTGAAGAAGAAGGTTTTTATCTTATCAAATCAGGGAATGATTTTCTTGGAACAGGTAAGATTTCTGGCAGTAAGTTATTTAATTTTGTTCCAAAAGCAAGAAGGGTCACTGACATATCGTAAGAATAATAAATGTTAACTTCTTAGAGAGCATGATGTTTTGTTATTGTGTTCTTATTTTGCGCCAGTTCTATATTCTTTTATGCTTGTTGGATCTAGGATTAGTCTTATGAGATAAACTTCTTTTTGAGAAACCTTGTTTTCTTTGAGCAATGCGTCTATTTCTTGTTGTCTTTGTCCAAAAAAGATTCTATGAGCCTGTTTCTCTTCTGTTTCTGCGAGATTGTCCATATCGTTTGTTCTTATCTGCGCTTCGCATATCAGGCCGGTGTTGTGCGGATTTATGTCTAAGTGTACTGCCTTGTATCCTGTTTCTGTGCCATTTGTTTTGTCGTCTTCTTTTTCTATCTTGATTAGTCCTTCCTGCTCCTGTTTTTTCAATATTTCCACTATCTTGAAGCAGGATGTTATGTCTCCATAAGGTACAAATCTCACTCTGCACAAATCATGGAGTTCTCGTTTTTTTTCTCCATATTTTACAACGATGTATTTGTTTGCAAGGTTTTTGCTGTCTTTTTCGCTGTAAGTCACGCTCAATATCGGTTGCGGAATATGAATTGAAACTGGCGCTCTGAGCAGCTGCGCATAGGTTGTGCCAAATATTGTTTCCAAAGTGACTGAATATGAGCGGGTTGCTTCGAATGCTTCGTATAGGTTGTCAAATCCGAGTTTTTCTATCTTAGGGTCAAGTATTTTTTCTTTAATTTCACTTATAGGTATCTTTCCTTTTCCTGTTTGTATTGCGTCAGAGACATTTTTGAGGATTTTTTTTCTTGCCTCTATTTGGTCAACATCTTGTCTTAAGATTATTGTAGTCAGTGCATTTCCTATATCTCCAGGATTTTTACAATCAGGGCAGAGTATTTTACCTTTTGATATTTTTTCTTTATATGAAGGGGAGTATATTAGATTAGATTTTTTGAAGAGAATATTTTCTAAAGGGATGTTTTTTTGGAATAGCCCTTTTCCCAAGGATTTTGGCGCTTCATGATTGTTGCATATTACCTCTACTTCTTTGTAGGGTGTTTCAGTTATTCCTATCCCTATTCTTCTGTATTCTTTTCTTATGTCTTCCAGGCAGATGTCTGCGATTGATTCCAGATAAGTTCTGCCAGCATCCATAAAATCTGCGAATTTTTGTCTTATTTCTCTGATGTCTGGCGCATTAGAAATGTCTTCATGTTCTGATTTGAGTTCTTTGAGGTCAAACCCCATATAACTATTTAAAACACTTTCAAATTCCGCTAGAAGTTCCTTTAGTGCCATTTTGTATGTGTTCTAAGTGTTATTAGCAGTTTTCCTTATATAAAGCTTTCTGAAATATGCTACTTGTGAGTAATGAATAATTCTTTTTAAATTAGGGCGCGTTAACAACAGAAATAGTTTTTGAACGAATAAAATTGTGTTTATGATAGAAGTATTAATTGTCCAATTGCTTCTTTTAAGTCGCCTTCGCAATATTCAATCCCTTCGATTAGTGAACTGGTCCACTGGCTGTTGAATTCGCCTTTGTAATATCCGCATCTTAATTCTTTATTCTGCAGAGTTTTTGCAAGGAATGGATCTTCATCGCTATTTAACGCGATGATCTTTTTTGAAAGTCCGCAATAATCTTCTACAGTGGCAGTAGAATAACGGATTGTTCCAATTTCTGTTGTTTCAATATATGTTGTTGTATTGCATGCATTGGCGTTTTCTATAAAACAGTCCATGCTGCTGCATGTTGATGTGATATTTTTCCCTGTGTTCATAAATTTTACAAATAGTATGGCTGCGAGTATTATGCCAATTATTCCCATAATTGTTCCTGCAATTGCAAGTCCTCTTCCAGTTAGCCCTTGATTCTTTATCTGTTTAAGAGCGATCACTCCAAAAATCAGCGCAAGAATTATGAATATCCATCCAAAAAGAGGGAACCATCCTAGCAGTATGGAGAGTATTCCGAGTATTAGCGAAGCTATTGCAAAGCCTGATGTTTTTTTGCTTTCTGCAGGTTTGTTGGTCTTATGAGGCTTGTTCATTTTGTTTTGTGAGCGCGAGTTTATTGCTTATTTTCTCATCATTTATTAAAGAGAATGCTCTAGATAATTTTTCAATGTTTTCCGAATCTTCCCTATTTTTTGAATCAACCGAGTTGACTAATGATTTTAGATTTTCTTTGATATTTTTCAGGATAGGTGATGTTTCTGAAGTTGGGATTTTTTCTATTTTTTCAGTTGGTTTCATGCTTTGCAATACATCTCTTTTCATGGCAGGCTCATTGATTGAGTCTAACAGATCTTTGTACACAAAGGGGCTTTTCATTTTTGCAAAAACCAGTGAATTCTTGTAATATTCATTTGCTCCTTTAATGTCTCCCTGCCACTTAGCCACTGTCGCCATCTGCCACCACGCATCTTCATTAGTACTATCGATGTCCAGAACTTTTTCTAAATCTTTTTTTAGCAATTCTGATTTTTGTGAAAATTCTTCTTTTAATCTATTGACTTCTTTTTCAGAAGCTCTGTTTTTAACTGCATCTTGAAGATTGTTTTTTGCATTAACGACATCAATCCCTTTGGTCTTTGTTGTTCCAAGCAGTTTTTTTGCGCCTTCTTCATCAACTGGCTCCATCCCCGGGTAGGTTTCCCATGCTCTTGCATAATAATTTTGTAATTCTGCAACTTCTTTTTTGTGTTTGCCAGCTACTACGTCTGCTAGCAGAGCTGAATCATCGTTGTTTTTTGCAGTAGGTAATTGATTTACAGTATCTTTTAATTCACTTTTTTCTTGTTCAGAAAGTTTTAATTTTTCTGCTTTTTTTTGTTCAGAAATTCTAAGTTCTTCAGCTCTTTCTCTTTTGGTTTCTTCTAGTTCTGACAATTTTTTATATGCTCTATTTAAAGCATAATCATTTTCACCAAAAATACGTCTGCATTCATCTGTTTCACCTTCCTTAACTCTATAACATGTGCCTTTGCAGCTAAATATTTCATTATGAGAACTTTTGCCGTTACATTCGTTATTACAATTTTCTTCTTTTTTAAGGCTTGAATCATAACAAATCGTGAATTCATTACTGCGTTTTTCACTTTCTGCATCTAGTTGTTCAAGGTTCATTCCTTGGTATAATTGGTCAAATTCATTAATTGTTTGAGTTTTCTCAGAATTAGAACTGTCTGTTGGTGTTTCGGTTTTTGTAGGTGTTGAGTCTGTTCCGCTTCCTGCGCAAAAGCCCATGCTTCTCAACTGAGCATCTGTGCCTTGTATTCCATTGGCTCTTGCTTGAGCATAAGTTGTGCAGCTGGAATCCCCAACATCTGGAGCTTCTGCGGAAACAAAAACCGCAGCTGCTAAAGAAAAGATTATTGAGATGGTTATGGCTGACAAAACAAATGCTAAGAAAACACACACCTTCTTTTTTCTCATAATTATGTTAATGGTGTTGGGCTATATTAATTTTTTGGTTCTAATCAAGAAGATATTATTGGTTCTTCGAACATTAATCTATGATGATTGTTCTATATTGTTGAGAAGCGAAAAGCTTAAATACTTAGGGATATCCATGGATGTCCATGAGAAGCATTGAATTAAAACGAGATAAGCTGGTCTTAT
>JAUYGA010000200.1 GCA_030690755.1 Nanobdellota archaeon | reverse complement strand
AGCATGAAGCTGCACTCCGCTCGCCTTCATGATTTTCGTAATTGCGAGCGTAGTGCGGGCTTGCCCCGCACGTCGGGTACCTTTAGGGCGAGGCCCTAAGTTGAGCAAGATGCTATGCATATAAATAGATTAGAAAGATATATATTGACATTTGATTAAATACATCTATCAAAAAAGGGGTTCTGAAATTATAAGGTTTAATTTGAGGAATATGTAGAAATCCTCTCACCTTGTTCGGCCAGCAGCGGCTCGACCCTAGCAGATTTAGACAATGGTTGACATTCCCGTGACCTGCGAGTGAGCTCGTGTGAACTCGCTCACAATTGACGGGGCGTCCCCCTTGTCGTCTGGCATGCTATTTTTATTGGGTCTCGCATATTGCTGCTGGCGTTAGGATTTCTACCCCTTATTTTTTTAAAAAAGCAGGAGATTGAAATGCTGATAAAAAAGATAAAACTGCAGAACATAAGAAGTTATATAGACGAGGAAATCCAGTTTGATGCAGGCTCGACTCTTCTTGCAGGCGACATTGGCTCTGGAAAATCAACAATACTTCTTGCAATTGAATTTGCGATATTTGGAATAAAACGAGGAACATTATCTGGCGATTTCCTGCTGAGGCATGGAGCAAGAGAAGGTTCTGTCGAGCTTAATTTTGCAGTTGAAAATACAGACATAATCATAAAAAGAACATTGAAAAGACAAAAGGATTCTGTTGGACAATCATCAGGATACGCAATAATAAACGGAATAAAAACAGACCTGACAACAGTTGAGCTGAAATCAAAAATTCTCGAACTTTTGGGTTATCCAAAAAACCTTTTGTCAAAAAGCGAAGACATGATCTACAGGTATACAGTCTATACGCCGCAGGAAGAGATGAAGACAATACTTTTTGAGTCTGCAGATTCGAGGGTCGATACAATAAGGAAAGTCTTTGGAATAGACAAGTACAAGGTAATAAATGAGAATACTGGAATATTTCTAAGAAATCTAAGGGAGAAAAGAAAAGAGCTGGCAGGCAGGATATATGACTTGGAAGAGAAGATAAAACAAAAGGACAAAAGCGAAAATGATTTCCTCATTCTGACAGACAAACTTGATGAGCTGATTCCATTGTTTAATGATGCAAAAACAAAAGTCCAGAAAAATAAATCCGAGATGCTGGCGACAGAAAGCGAAATAAAAAAGCTCAATGAACTGAAAAAAGAGTTGAGTGTCAATGAAGCGAACCTGAGAAACAGCATCGAAAGAAAAAGCATTGCAGAGCAGGAAATAAAGATGTTGAATCTGCAGATTGCGCAGCTGGAAAAAGAAGGCCTTGGAGCAGAAGATGATTTCACAGACAAGATAAAAGAGCTTGAAAAAGGAATAGAGCTTCTTGAAATTTCGTCAAGGAAAGTCATGCAGAAACTAAGCGAATTTGGCGCAATCAAAAACAGCTCTGAAGATGCGAAGATAAAAATAATGAGGATTGACAACTGTCCGATGTGCTATCAGAAAGTCGCTGATGAACATAAGAAAGCGATATTCTCAAGAGAGGATGACAAGATAAAGAATATTGATGCAGAAAGAAAACTGCATCTTGAACAGCAAGAGCAGATGCAAAAAGAACTGGTTCTAATGAAAAATAACCTTGCGATTTTCAGGCAGAAAGACAAGGCTGCGAGTTTAAACAAACTGAAGAATAGAAACTATCTTGAGAAAAAGAATAGTCTTGCAGCGCTTCTGACTGCTGCAGACACATTAGATTTCTCAATAAAAAACATCCAGGAAAGAAAAACAGAATTGACAGAAAAAATAAAAGACATTTCAGGCGTAGAATTAAGATACAGCGCGCTAAAAAAAGAGCATGATGATCTACTGAGAGAAGAGAGAAGGATAGAGATGCAGAAAGTTTCTGTCGAAAAAGAACTTGAAGTCCTAAGAAGAAACATAAATGAGCTGATGAAAGAGATTTCAATAAAGACAAAAGCAAAAGAAGACCTCATCTATCTCGGAGACATACATACCTGGCTTGGCGAGTTTTTTGTCAATCTGATGAACACGATGGAAAAGAATGTGATGATCCATCTGCATACGCAGTTCAATGAATTGTTTCAGCAGTGGTTCAAGATGATGATTGAAGATGATGCAATCAATGTTAGGCTTGATGAGAATTTCTCACCGGTAATCGAGCAGAATGGTTATGAGACAACAGCAGAAAACCTGTCTGGCGGAGAAAAAACAAGTCTCGCATTAGCATACCGCCTCTCATTGAACAAAGTAATAAACGATTTTGTCGGAGAAATAAAGACAAAAGATCTCATAATTCTCGACGAACCGACAGATGGTTTTAGCACAGAACAGCTTGACAAATTGCGAGATGTTTTGGAAGAGCTCGGCTTAAGACAAGTAATCATAGTAAGCCACGAATCAAAGATAGAAAGTTTTGTCGACAAAGTCCTAAGGATAGAAAAGCACAACCACATAAGCAGAGTTATCGCTTGATTCAAGAGTTAATTTTATATACTATCATGTTCTGTGTTTCTATTATTGTTTCATTATTGTTTTGATTGTCATTTAAGTTGATTAGAACAAATTTTTCAGCATATAAAAAAGGGAATTGATGGACCAAAAGCTAGTTGATTATATAAAAGCAAGCGCAAAAAAAGGGCATTCGCATTCTGAAATAGAGGATCGTCTAATAGCTCATGGCTGGAAAAAGAGCGATATAAAGCAAGCGATAAATTCCATAAGCTATGAAGAAGAGAGAAAAGCAGCAATTGAAGAAATGCATTCAAGACCTGCAGAGACTAATGTAAAATCATCTTATGCGCTGATGTTTGTTGCGCTTCTTTTCGCAGTAATCCTGATAGGAACCGGCTTTTTTTATGTCAGCAAATTGTCAAACCCAACAGGACTCGCAGTTAATGAAAAACAGCCGTATGTTGAGCAGGCGAAAGATTTAACATCTCAAAGATCGCAGCAAGAACAAAATTCAGAGGCCCTTGCGATGCAACCTTACAAAATAGATTTTGATGATTGGACTCTTGAAGAAAGCTCTGACAAGAGAATTACAAAGCTGACAAAAAACAGCGCAGCAATAACGATTTCTGAATTAAACTCTAATGGGAAATCACTTATAGATTATTTTGACATGGTAAAAGCAGTTGTGCTTAACATTGACAGTCAGAACGGCAACAGATTGCTTGAAGCATCTGACAGGACAATAAATGGCAAAAAGGCAAAAACAATGCTCAGGCAGTATGACAAGGACGGAAAAACAATGAAACTGCT
>JAUYGA010000192.1 GCA_030690755.1 Nanobdellota archaeon | reverse complement strand
AATCTAATGGATTTCGACCTGAGGGTGCTATGCACCATGAATTTCTACAGTAGCTAGTTTTTGACATCTCTTATTTTTCCTGTTTTTCTTCTTCCGACCTCACACTAAACCTCATAATTTTTCCATGTAATTCAACATTTTTTGAGTTAAAAAAATCACATAATCTTTGCACACCCTCTAAATCTTTGTTCTGTCTTATATTGATATATTCTATATGGATGTAAATGTCATCCTCCAATATCTGTGCAGAGGCACAGTAAAGAATGCTTTTTAGTGTAGCCAATTGATACTTCTTTTTACCATTTGATTTGATTTCTACCAGTTTCGAATTAAGATTATTTGCTAAATTTACTATCGATAAACTATAATCCACAGGACCAGATTTATATTTCTTTTTCTTTGGATTCTCAGGAATTTTCTCCAAGCGCTTTTTTGCTTTCTCTACTTCAGAGAATAACTCTTTAACTGTATCATCTATTTCTTTTAATCTCTTCTCAACATCTTTTATTTCTCGTCTTACAAGTTTATTATCTGTTTGCTTTGACTTCGGTTTAATTTTACTTGTCAAGCAAAGTTTTTTACCCATCCATCGTCTGGCTTCAAGATTCAATCGAATGATTTCATTCTCTTTTTTATTGATTTTATTTTTGAGTTTAGTCTTTTGCTTTATTTTTGTTGTATCATCAAATTCTAAATCTTGTAATGCCTTTGAGTGCATATTTCCACCCATCTTTGTGAAAGCATTATGCTCCTGTTCCTGTCTCCAGTGCATTGAGTAATTTCGTAATAACTCTTCATTTGAAAGTTCTGTTTCATCCATATTTGTAACAAATGGGCTTATCTCTTTTGTATCTGTATTCAGAACAAGTAAAGCCCTATAATCAATCTCATCAACATTCAATGTGTTAATCGCATATTTCTTCTTAGGATTGCCTATTAATTCCTCAAAGTTAACTTTTTTCTTTATCTCTTTTATTTGCTCATTGATAGTCTCATTTTTTGTCACTAATGTTATAAATTTGAGGGCGTATTTTTCATTTAGTTTTCTAAAAAGTGGTCCAGAGAAACCACCTCTATCAAAGACAAGAATAGTAATCTTGTCTAAGCCAATTATATCAGCGACTTCATTGAGTAATCTCTCAATATTTGTTCGCATTCCTTCAACGTCATGGTCTGCCCTAAAGTAAAAGATTCTTCCTTTTTTATCACTGAAATTGAAGACCTCTAAAGCTTTTATTATCTTGTTTCTAGTTGAATGTTTTAATTTCTGGAAAGCTTCTTTTCCAAAATAAGCAATCACGTGACCGTCTATAAATGTTAAAGTGAAGTCCATAAAATTATTATCGGAATAGTATCTCAGGAGTTCTTCTTTGAACTTCTGACCAAGACTATCAGACATTGACTTCTGGAATTCATAAATCTCATCTTTTAATGGGTTTCTCTTCTCTACTCTGCCAAAGAAATAATAGAAGAACTGACTTATGTTTTTGTTGATCTTGTATACCCTGTCTACTGAACTAAATTTAGAAAGCAAGTGAAGCAAAACAATGCTTGACTTTTCCCAACCACGAATTTTTCCGACGAATAGTTTTTCAAAAAGCTCTTTTAAATCAGTAACACTAATTAAAGCATAGATGAAAAAAAGTCCAGCGTTGTGGAATATTACTGGATTTCCAGAAGAAGTTTTTTTTTTTGTTCAATAGAGTTTTTAATTTTTTCGAGAGTGTCAGTTATGATTTTTAACGAGATGGGTTTGTTAACACTCTTTTTAATCTCTTTAGGTGATTTTTCAGGATGTTTAACTGCTTCTGTTATAATTGCTGCCTGAACCGAAGATGATATTTTAATTGTTTTAGGTCTACGTGTATGGATTAGCCCCTTTGCACCACCAATCTCAAAACGTTTTTTTATGTCATTAATTGTCTTAGGATCAATATTAAATTTTCGTGCAACGTCTATCTTTTTCCGATATTCTATTTCATTTATTATCTGCAAATCCCTAAGTAATTTATCGCCTTCTTTTAAAGAGGTGATATCAAATTTTTCTTTAACAATTATTGTGTCATCAAATGGATTAGTGCTATACAATGAATGTTTTGCTTGTTTTTTTATAAATATCTTCCTAGTTTTAATCAACTGTGAAACTTGTTGGCGTATTTTAAATTCAAATAAATTATATAATTTTTCAGAAGAGATTAAGTCATTTGTTTTTACGATATTAAACACAGTTGATTTAATATCCCTGTCCTTAGAAAAAACAATATTATTTATTTTAGTAAGATTATTTGAATCAAACGACAAATTATCTTTGTAGGTGATATATTTGGATTTATAGTTCAAAGAGCTAATAATTTCATTCTTGAACTTTTTTCGTATTAACTCATGACAGACATTGAATTCTTTTGCCACATCCGCATAAGTAGAATAATTGTGCTTTTTGAAATAATCTTTGATTTGCTGTTTTGTTATTTTAACCATCATATCACCCAAGTAAAGAATAATGTACTTATATTTATATCTTTCCATTTCAATACCCGTTATAATAATGAATTATTATACCTAAAAATAGATGTATTTCGTATTCTTGTCTAATCATCAATTATAAAAAAGATCCTAGAAATTCATGTTTATAGTTACATAAAGGCGATAGGTTTTTATAGTACATTTCTTTCTGACGTTTTATGGCAGCAGAGGCATTTGAAAAACAAGTCTTGGATACTTTATTCCATCTAAACCAGGGAATCGTCATGGTTAAGCAAGAGCTTGATTTAATTAGAGAGATAATTGTTGACGATTCTATTTTAAGTGATGAGGATAAAGAAGCAATAAAATTAGCACTACGAGAGGAAAAAGAAGGAAAGTTATTATCTAAAGAACGGGTGTTTGGGCAATAATGGTCTTGTTTCCATCTGAATTTTCTAGTCACGCTGCACATGACATTAAAAAACTTGAAAATGCAATGCAGATACGAATTAAGAGCAAAATTAGTGAGTTAGAGAATGATCCTTTTCCCAAACAAGTGGAACGGGTAGAATCCTATACCGAAGGACATAAATAATTATACAAAAACATTATGTCCTTCGTATATAGCAACTGCTAATTATGTCTAAAAAATAATGTCAGTTGCTATATAAAGATGAAAAAATTTTCCGGATTAGAGTTGGAGACTATCGAATGTTATATTTGGTACGATATAATCCCAACCAGCTTATCATAGTGAAGGTGGATAAACGGGGCCGAGTTTACGAATAAAAGAGCCTCTTATTACCCCACCCTTAACTTCCCGGTCAGCTGCG
>JAUYGA010000180.1 GCA_030690755.1 Nanobdellota archaeon | reverse complement strand
TAATCAACCAACTCAACTGACCAGAACCATCATCACCCAAAACCTTACCCCTCATCAACAAAGCACCAGGAGCAACACCCTTGTAAAGACCATTGCCAGCAGCAATACCCGCAACATGCGTACCATGACCAAAAACATCACCAACACCACCAGAACCCGAAAAATCTTTAGACAAAATAACCCTGCCACCAAACATCTCATGAGAAGAAGAAACACCAGTATCTAACACAGCAATCTTAACACCAGAACCATTAAAACCAGAATCCCAAAAAGAACCAGCGCCAATTTGCCCAACACTCTCATTCAAAAAAACCTGCGTTTTCAAATCAGGCCAAATTTTTATGACATCAGAATCTTTTGCTAAATCAACTATTTCATCACCATACACTTCTGCAAATAACAAATTTTTATCTAGACTATTTTTTACCTTGCCATTTTTTATTTTTGATGAGACATTCTTGTTTTTAACCTGAATGATTATATGAGTTTTGTTTTGAGAACTAATCTGCTGTAAACTTTTTGAAATCTTATGAAATTCATTTTGTTCTAAATCATCAACTATGCTTTGATTCAAAACATCTGCATTAGAAGGGAACGAAAAAATAACTAAAGCAACAATAAAAACTAGTAAACAAGCTAGTATTCTTCGTTTTATCATATCCACCCCTACTAGTTAAGAATTGAATGAACTATAAAAAACCTTCGCCTTTTTCGACGATAGAATAGTTATTAAAAAGTGACAATCAACTCTCTCTGGCTATGACTAAGAAATCAATCTATTCACTTCTCAAACACCCACACAAACTCGTGATTCTCTCTCATTCTGCACTGATGGATGTTCCAGTCATTGAGGAAAACGCCTTTATCCCATACAATTGTGTGCTTAAACTTAAAGCCCATGTCTAAGCACATGTAAATCATATCATGAGGAAAAGTAGTCGATTTTAAGAAAAAATAACTTTTTGTTTTTGTTCATTTGACAGTTTTCCTGTTTTGAAAATTTCAAAAAGGTCTTCATCTGAAAGAACCAAGAGACTTTCATACACTCTTGCTAAAAAATCACTTTTTGCTTTTTGAATTCCCGATAGAATTACTAAATTTTCTTTTAATGATTTTTCAATATTATCGGTTGAAAGTCTTGCTATTTCTACAGAAATTCCAGTTTTGCTCGATCTAAAGGAAATTATGTCGGGGGGTACAAAAAGAAAGTCTTCGTGAGAGACGGAGTTTCTAAAAGGGGTATTTAAAACATTTTTTATATTTGTCAATGGAACATTTTCTTTTTTTTCTAATTCATTAATTTTTTGAATTAAAACAGGCATACTCATAAAATGGTTTCCAATATTATATCCTGCTTTGTTTATTATATTTCTTACTTCCTTAAAAATATTTTCAATTGAACTAACAAAAATTCGAGTTAAATGTATACTTGTCATTCTATCTTTATTTGACATGTATTCTAAAACTCCTTGAGTTGTTTCTTGAATGCTTTGCATGGAATTTAATGCGTAAGCATCATCTAAAATTGCAAGCGAAGTTATTTTTTGATTTTTAAATAAAGCAAGATATAAGTTGAAAAATTCTCTATGATGGGATTGAAAAAGAATCAATAAAGCTCGATTTGAATTACAGAAAGGTGGGGGTAGAGTGTTCTTTGCATCTTTTATGTATTTTTTAATGTTAGTTCTAGGATCTTTCATGAAATCTTTTCTTAAATCCATAATCTTTTCAAATTCGTTGTACATATAAACTCAAAATCAATAAAATTATTTAAATTGTTTGCTTTAAAAAGCTAATTTATTCTCTCATCACGAGAAATCTTCATACTACTTTAGTATATGGAATAATAAAGGCTCACCCCTCGCCTTCAGAAAAAAGCCTACTTTCGCAGTAGGCTATCACTTCTTTCGAACCTTCAGCTATCACTTTGAAGTTTCAATCAACTCGTACATCATGTCCCATTTATACTCATCAATTGTGGAAATCTGGTCATAATCTTTGATAGAATTTGCAAATTTTATTCTTATTTTTTTAATTATTTCATCAAACTCTTTGAAATCTTTTGTACAAGTTCCTACAACAAAATCCCATTTGCCGCTCGTTTTTGCAACCCATGTTATTTTTGGTTCATTTGTTAAGTAGGATACAAATTCTTTTTCGTTTTTTTCATTCATTGCGAATAAAGAAAATAAGGTATAGGTGTACATTGGGTTTCCGAGCAAATTAAAGTCGAGCACAGCATGATAAAATTTGATTACTCCTAATTTCTCGAGTCTTTTTATCCTGTATTTTACACTATCAGCCGGCATCTGAACCTTTTTTGCAATTTTACTTACGGGAAGTCTTGCGTCTTTTTGAAGCACTTCAAGTATTTTTTTATCTTTAGAATCAAGTGAAATCACTTGTTTAGTTGATTTTTGTTCCATATTGACTAGTTTGGTCAAATATTATATAAATATTACCTTTTTTAGTCAAATATTAGCAGATAAAGTAATAAACTAGCAAGATATTCTACACATATGACTTATAAACCTACAGAAAAGAATTCAGAACCAAGTCAATGGATAAACACTTTCGTTAGAGGTCCGAAACCAAAATATTCTGTGCAAGCATCATTTAAAGAAAGTTATACAACAAAACCTGAAGAAACCAGCAAATCAATAGATACGTTTATTGAAGAGAATTTTGAGAAGAAAGAAGAATACTCACGTGAATTAGTCTATTCTAAGTAGATTAATATCTTTTATGTCAGCGATAATAAAGGCAGCATTAAGCCGCCTTCAACAAACTCTATAATTTCCTTCGCTCCTTCAGCTATTGCTTTAAGATTCTCCATTATCTTCTTGTGGTCTGCATCATACAAGGCCAGATAGTTGAAGCTTTTGTTTTCCATGCCGAAGTGCTTTGTTACCACATATGCTGTTCCTTCTGCCTGAATTTCTTTCTGCTGTCTGCTGAGCTCTTTGTTGTCTTTATGCAGAAGCTCATGAGCTATCTCGTGGATCATTGTGTTGACTTGTGTGTTGATGCTTTCTGTGCTTGTTATGACTATTTCTCCACCCTTGCTGTAGCCATAAAGCCCATTTACTCCCAGATTCTTGAAGTCCACTTTGATGCTTCTTTCATCGCAGAAACTGACTAGCAGATTCTTGAAGTCCTGATAGTTGTCTCCAGCTACTGAGATGCTTATTTGTGGCAACTCTTGACCTTCTGTTTGTGCCTCATCAAACACATTTACTGCGAAGAACAAGGTTATTGTTTTCTCTTCTTCTTGCATTGTCTGAGGATTGAGCTCTTTTATTGTCTTCTGTGAAGGTGCAAGAATCCTTATTGCCTTGCTGCCTTTCTTGACATATCTGTTCAGCTCATTCCACTTTCTGAAGCCTGCCACTCTTGTTGCTTTAGGCTTTTGCGCTAAAATCAATATCTGGTTTCTGCAGCTGTACTGCCAGAACTTCGAAGCAGTTTCTAAGTAACTCTTGAAGAACTCCGACTTCTTGAAGTCATCTGTCTCTGAAGCAAGCTCTTTCAAGCATTCTTCAACTTCTACAACTAACTCTTTTGAGGAATTTATCTTTTCCTCAGATTTCACATATTCATTTTTTCTTTTCATTGTTGCACCTCCGTGCTAATTTTTCTGAGGTGCCCTGCAGCGGAGAAGTCATGATGTTTTAGGCAAAGCCGACCTTTCGCAAGAAAGGGAAAACACAATGAACTTTGAAGCGTGCCGTAAAGAAAAATAGTCGGAGTGTGCCGTAAAAAAGAAAAAATTTGTAGAAATTTGAAAGGGAAGGTCACTAAATGAGAAAAGAATAATTGTTGGTTTTTATCTTTGAAAAAAAGACTTCTTTAAATCTTAATATGAGTGAAATCTATACTATTCTCTCAAATTGTTTTTTTGAATATTTTTAGAATTTCATTTATTTTTTTATCACTATTCACGCAATCATCAGGAACACTATCCCGTTTGAAAATACTTCTATTTGAGAGATATATTAAGTTCTCTTCAATCATTTTAATTTCTTTATTTGTCGGTAATTTCCTTGAAAACATCCATTTTGGAACTACTTCATATCTGACGGAAACTCTTGACCATCTGCTTCTTATTTTTTCTTGACAATCTCGTGCTTTTCCAATAAATTCTTTATTTGTGGTTTCTTTTTCAAGAGATGCTGTTAAAATATTTCTATAAAAAAGTAAGTCTATTTTTGTTTCAATAACTTCCCGCTTAAAATTATAATATGGTTTAATTAAATAAAGTTCAAATGCCCTAGAAAAAGCGTACAATAAAGCTGCCACCAAAAGAGTGATTAATGCTTGTAAAATCATTTCTTCAAGAGCTGCCATAAAATGATTGGAAGATAGTTGTTTATTTAAATATTAGCATAAAAAGGAATTTCCATGCTGTTTTTGTATTGATAATAATTCTTAATCTAAAAAGTAAATCTTTACGAATATCCTATAATCTTTAAGAACTGTGGCAGAATATTTTTGTGTTACTTGGACTCCATATTTATTTTTTTTAATGCTTTCAATTAATCTTTCCTTATCGGCAAACCCTTTAGGGACGTACCCTAAACATAGTTTATTGTGAAATATTCTTATTGCTGAAGGGTCATAACGATTGCCTGATTCATGGATTAGGGTTAGATTATCCCCTATTTTGATTTTATCTAATTCTTCAATTTTAATCTTTCTAAATTGCACGCCTTTGATTATTGTTTCTTGTATTTCAGGAATTTTAGTTGATGATTTAACTTTAAAGAGAACATATTCTATTTTTGAATTTAATTTGGTAAATTCATTAAACCAACACTTTTGAACAAGTGATAAATTATCATTTTGAGATTTAATCTCAATAAACATAAATTTCTCATTCTTAGCATCATAGGAAAATAAATCAGGGATTCCTATAGAATGTGTTGAAATAAATTCTCTTATTCCCTTCGGGATTTTTCTGATATTTTCAATCAGTTCCTTATGTTCTCTAAAAAGACTTAAACTAATTTCTTTATCATCTGCTAACTTAAAAATATTTATTAAATTTCCCTTAGTTTCTAATACGGAACGAGCAACTAATAGCCTCTTTTCTTTAGCCATGGTTACCACACAATCTTCAAGAAATAGCTTTTCATTTTTATATTCAACGATAAATTTACTTTCTGAAGATTTGTAACCGACACCAACATAGTTGACAGAAACCTCTTCTGTCTTGATTTCGCTTTCATGTTTAGAAAAAAAATCCAAAATTTCATCTTTATTTGAAAAATTAACGTGAGAAAACTCCAATGGCTTAATTCTAAATCCCGAATCCTCGGGCAATGAGGAATAAATAACAGGTTTAGAATACTTGAAATACTCTATTAATTCTGGATTTAATTCACAATCCACGAGAACGAGTTTATTATCTTTGACAACTACTTTAATCCAGTTATACCTGTCCTGGTATTTGTAATTGTATTCTATTCTTAAAAAAATAATATTTTTGTTATTATCTTTTAAGATTACGCTTGGGTCAGTAATGGCAAGTTCGATTTCACGAAAGGACAATCCTTCTTTTAGAATTCCTATTTCTTCAGAGTTTAGTTTAATTAGAGTTTTTTCACTGAAATCATTTAGAGATAATAAAGACAACTTAACCACACCATTAATGTAGGTTTTCAGAATTATGCAATCTTCTAATAATACATCTGATTCATTTAATCCTAGCTCTGCTCTAGAAGATGCTCTTGGTTGCCAGAATATAAGATTTTCTGGACTATGATGCTTATTTAATCCTCGGTGCCAATAAAAGAAATTTTTTTTCAACTTTTTAAATTTTAGTTTACTGAAATGTTCTTCCATATTAGTTTCGGTATCTATTTCAGTGTAAGGATGTGAAGAGAGTGTGCGGCAGTATGAGGCATCATGCTTTCTTGGGTTAACGTCCAGTATTTCATCTACATCTTTATAAAAATCACCTGTTGGAAAATAATCAACTTTATTATCGTTTCCTTGAATATAAAAGCTAGGATTGTATAAAATCAACTGATTTGGTGACTCTTCTTTCTGTGTTGAAAACTTTTTTTCAAACAAAATATCTCCGTCAAAACTAAGAGAGATAAGATGACTTTTTTCTTTAATTTGACCTGCTTTTGATAACAATAAAAAAACTCCTTTGTCGAAAGAATAACACTCTGAATATACCTCAGCGTCTAATTTTTTTGTCCATACTTCTTTATTGTTCTTCATCAAACAAACCGAGGTAAGGTCACTTCTTTTTTTCATTGAAGTGTAAATTTTTTTAACCCATACATACACCACAGGGTCTCTTTTATCTATTAAATCTTGTAGAATGAAGTAGCTCTTATAGTTATAGCTAGGTATATAATACTCTTTTTCATCAGACTCTTCTATCTCTTTTTCAAATAAGTCGCCTTTCTTTAGAACATATTTCCCTTCAAAACAAACCATTCTATTAGTCATTTTATTAAAATAAAGTATAAGAGTATAAAAATCTTTCAGCCAATGATATTTTAAATATAAAGTATCACCTCTTTTTTGCTTTCAACGCTCAGGTTACTTCTTCTATATCTACCAAACTATTTTGAAAACACAATGAACTTTGAAGCGTGCCGATAAAGAAAAATAGCTGAGGTGCTAAAAAGAAAAAATGTGTAGAAATTTGAAAGGGAAGGCCGCTGAATAAAAAACAACGAATTTATAAATTAAGATTGAGATACTTGTTCTAATGGATATAGAGCACCCCATTGTTGAAATGAAAAATGAATTACAGAAGTTGTTAGATTCCAAATTCAGATATTTCAATAAAAAATATGATGATTTGAAAGTTAGTGGTGTATATGTCATTTATGATGGAGAAAAAATAATATACATCGGTGAAGGCGATAATGTTTATAGAAGAATATACAGAGACCATTTGGATGAAGATGGTGCTCTCATAAATAAAATTGGATGGACTTACAGGTTAGAAAATAGCAGTGCAAGAAGATATTTGATTAAAAACTGCAAGTTCCAAGTATTAAAAACTAAATTCAGAGTAAGATTAGAGCACTTTGCTATAGGAGTAATTAATCCAGTATACAATGATGGGAGTAAACATAAAGCAAATGACAAAGAAGGTGCAAAAGAACATGACCCTCGACCATGACACTAAACAGAAAATAAAATCTGCACTTGAAAGTTTCTATGCAGAGAGACCATCATTACTCGATTTTGAATTGAAAGAAGAATGTATGAATTTTAGAATTGCACATCACTTACAAAACCTATTTGGAAATGATTATTATGTAGATTGTGAATATAATCGAGAATATAATCTTTCTGGGTACACTGCAAAGAAAATAGCCGATGGTGATGAATTTATAGTGGATATGATAGTTCATAAACGCAATAGAGATGTAAGAGTGCATGACGATTATCTATGTTTTGAAATAAAAAAATGGAAAGAGAAAGACAAGAATAGGCTTAAAAGAGATAGAGAGGTTCTTGAGGTACTTACTGGAAGTACGGGGAAATTCTCGTATCATCACGGATTCCATATAATTCTTGGAAACAAATTAAAAGATACAAAAATAATGATGTTTGAGCGTGGGAAAAAGACGACTGAAGACTATGTGTTGTTTACAGATTTTTTTAAAGATGAAGAATAGTAATATCAACATTGCAAGTCATTAATTTTCTTCGATTTCACCTTTAACAGACGCTACTCCAGTATTAAGACCACCAGACAATCTATACTTTCTTTTCTGTGCTCTGGCTTTAAGATAAACTTTCCAACACTTCGCATGGAAAAAAATTGGTTCTTCTGTGTTTGGATTTGTTTTCATCACAAAATTAGGCTTTGTTCTACCTAACCAGTCTTTTTTAGCTTTCAACATAAATCTTCCCTTACAATATCTACAATGTTTATATTGTCCAAGCATCATTTTAGTTCATCTCTACGATAATAAAGGTAAAACAGAGTTATTTATATAGGTTGCTATTCAAAATTAATTACTTTTCATCAACAGGGTTCTCATCCGTATGCTCATGGCCGCATTTGCTGCATCTAACAGATTCATAACCTAAACAACCTTCATAAAAATACAAATCAGTGCTTCCACACTTTGAGCAAATTGCCGTTTTGTGATTTCTAGTTTCCATTTTCAATACCTCCAAAAAATAAAGTATCACCTCTTTTTTACTTTTTCTTTTAGGCCAAAACTTTCTCATAGTATTTAATCGGCTTAATGTCCGTAATAATAGTTCTGTGTATAACGAACAGGCCGTTTTCACTTCTTCTAATTGCTGTTTCAATTATGGGCTGCTTGTTTAGCTGCTCAATTTTTGTTTCGCTTAGCTCTTGCGTCATTTCTTGTTTTTGTTTGCTTTCTTGTTTTTCTTTTGTTTCTTGTTTTGCCATTTTATTCATCCTCCAAATCATCTTCTGATTCATTATCTCTGTTTTCTATCCACTTTTTTTGATGCTTTTCTTGCTTTGTTAGTTTTGCCATTTTTGTTCCTCCGAGTTTACGAGGAGGTGCCAGAAACCGCTTCACGCGGTGCCAGAAATTTTTAATTTCTAAGCACTTGTTTCTCAGCACCTCCTTGCTTTCTTTTTTCCTTTTGTCAGGCCTCTTTTTTTTGGTTTTTTCACTGCTTTTTTTATCGTTTTGACAATTTTGTTATCTGCTGTTTTTTGTGTAATATCCAAAACCTTATTTTCAGAAT
>JAUYGA010000178.1 GCA_030690755.1 Nanobdellota archaeon | reverse complement strand
TACAGATGATACTTTGAGAGAAATAAAAAAATTACCAGTCAAATATGTAAGTTTTAGAATAAACAAAGGCAAAGCAGAAGCTTTGATGTCTGGTTTTGCCAAAGCGACAGGAGGTATAATAATAACAATGGATGGCGATTTGCAGGATAATCCTGCTGAAATCCCTAACTTCATTAAAAAAATAAATGAAGGCTATGATTTAGTTTCGGGATGGAAAAAAGACAGGAAAGATCCGTTTCACAAAACAATCCCTTCAAAAGTATTTAATTCACTGACTTCAAAGATTTCAGGTATAAAATTGCATGATTTTAATTGCGGATTTAAGGCATACACAAAAGAGGCGGCAAAATCTGTCAGAATATACGGGGAATTGCACAGATACATACCTTTTCTTTTGCATTCGCAGGGCTTTAAAATTGCTGAAATGCCTGTAAACCATAGGCCGAGAATACACGGAAAGTCAAAATACGGAACTTCAAGAATACTCAAGGGATTTCTTGATTTGATTTCAATAAAATTCATAAGCACTTTTGGAAAGAGACCCCTGCATTTTTTTGGTACAGTTGGTTTTATTTTAATGGCAATCGGCTCTTTGGGAATATTTACTCTTCTTTTTTTAAATGTATTTTTTGGCTTGAACCTACTGAGAGCAAGCTTAATTTTATCGATGCTTAGTTTGATGGTGGGAATACAGCTTTTGGCGATAGGGTTATTGGGTGAAATGATGATTAACTTAAATGGGGGAAATCTGAAATGAAGAAGAAACATATTTTGTTGCTTGCCTGCCCGAAATGTGGATGCAACTTAAAGTTGAAGATAGTTAAAAAACAAAAAGAAGAAATTATCGAAGGAAGTCTTTTTTGTAAAGAATGCAAGAAAAGTTTTGAAATAAAAAACGGAATACCTTTGGTGTATCATGATTCTTCTGTGACAGATCAGCATAAAGTTAAGGAAATGTTTAATGAAACGCCCTATGGTTTAGTCGGGATGAGGGATGCATTAAAAAATAGGAATAAAATAAGCATAAGAACAATCAATAAATCTCCATGGTACATCAGGGAAGATGATGTCAAAGGCAAGTTAATGCTTGAAGCAGGCTGCGGAGGAGGTCACCTTTATACTGAGCTGTCTTTGTTGGGGGCAGAGGTCATCGGATTGGATCAGACGCCCAATTCTTTGCTTAACATAAAAAAATTACATTCAGAATATGGTCTCTCACCCCAGCTGGTGCAGGGAAACATAGAATTTTTGCCTGTTAAGGAGAACAGTTTTGACATAGTAACTTCCATGGGAGTTATACATCATACCCCCGATACGCAGAAATCATTGAATAATCTGGCAAGAACAGTTAAAAGAGGAGGTAACATACACCTAATGTTGTATCATAAAAACAGTGTATGGAATTATGTTAAAAATACACTTAGGTTTCTTTGTAGGCGTTCTAAATTATTCAGTAAATTAATTTTTAAATTAACTCCTCTCTGGATGGGAGAAACCCGCTCACAATCTAATGCAAAAACCGTTTTCAGGGACAATATGGTGAATGCTATCACAAAAAGCTTTTCAGAATCTGAACTTAGGCGCATGGCTAAAAAAGCAGGTCTTAGGGTGGAATTTGTAAGTAAGTATGAAATAGTTGAATTGTATTGCTTTGGAAAGAAAGTGTATCAGTCACCTCTTCTGAGATGGTATGAGAAAAGGTTTGGTTGGTTTTTATACGCTAAATTGAAAAAGATTTGAGAGGTTAGACACCTTGTGCGGCATCTGCGCGATAATTGGGGAATCAAACAAGAAGTTAGTCCTTGACATGAACAATACGATGATTCACAGAGGGCCTGATGATTCTGGGATTTATGTTGATGACTGGTTTTCTTTAGGTCATAGGAGGTTAAGCATAATAGATTTATCGCCAAATGGAAGACAACCGATGACTAATGAAGACGATTCTGTTATTTTAATATTCAACGGCGAGATTTATAATTTTAAAGAGTTGCGGTTTGAACTGGAATCAAAAGGCCATAAATTCAAGAGTAACACTGATACGGAAGTAATAATTCATCTTTATGAAGAAGAAGGAAAGGAGTGCATTAAACATTTAAATGGTGAATTTGCGTTTATTTTGATTGATAAGGGAAAAAAAGATTATCTGGTAGCGAGAGATAGGTCAGGTGTTAAGCCGTTATATGTTTATAGGAAAGACGGAATAGAATATTATGCTTCAGAAATTAAGGCACTGCTCAAAATTGCTCCAAAAGAAATAGATTATGGCTCTTTAAACAGTTATCTTAAATTAAGGTATTATCCTGGTGAATCAACTCCTTTTAAAAATATCTTTAAAATACCGATCGCTTCCCGAACTTATCTCGGGCCTGAAAAAAACAGGAATTTTCAAAAAGAGTTGGATAATGACCTTAATATAGCTATAAGCAGAAGGCTTTTTGCAGATGTGCCTGTAGGGATATTTTTATCCGGGGGTGTAGATTCTTCATTAATAGCAGCAATTTCATCAAAAGAAAGTGTTCAGAAGACCTTTTCAGTTGGTTATGAGGATGAAAGCTTTGAAAATGAGCTTAAACAGGCAAAGGGAATTTCAGATTATATAGGCAGTGAGCACAAGGAAATTTTCATAGGTGAAAATTCAATAGACATTCTGCCAAAGTTGCTTTATCATGCCGATGAGCCAATAGCTGACCCTGCAGCAATACCCTTGTGGTTCCTGGCCAAAGAATCCAAAAAGTCGGTTTCAGTAGTGCTCAGTGGAGATGGTGCTGATGAGCTTTTTGGGGGGTATGAGCAATATTCTATAATGTTAAAGCTAAAAAAATACACCAATTTTTTGACAAGAATGATTGCACCATCAGTTAGATATATTCCTAATCCATTATTGAATCTTAAATTTAAATATACGGGCGAGCTTGGGCCAGAAGGTAAAAAAAGATTCATAGATCTTGTCAAAAATTATGGAAAAAGTGAAGCTAAAGATTACCAGAAAATAGTTGGTATGTTTACTGAAAAAGAATTAGGGGAGCAAAACCAAGGTAAGCTCCCATTTTCTTATCCTGAATCGAAAAGTATGCTGGACAATATGCAGATCTGCGACTACCACAATTTTTTGCAGCATCTACTCTTAAAGGTGGATAAAGTGACCATGGCCCATTCTTTGGAAGCCAGAGTTCCTTATATGGATCACAAAATACTGGAGCTATCCAGGCGATTTGATCCAAGTTTAAGGAAAGATAAGATTATTTTAAGGAGAGTGGCGTTGGATTATCTTCCAAAAAAAGTTGCATTAAGAAAAAAACAGAGATTTTTTACACCAATCCATCACTGGATAAAGAAATATAACATAATTGACTGTGTAAAAAACACAAAAATAGTGCCTCGCGAAACAATAGAAAAAGCAGTCACTCATTATGATCAGTCGCCTCTTTATTATGGAAGGCAGATATGGACAATATATACGTTTGAAAAATGGAACGAAGCATTCAATATTTAAGAAAGCTGAAAAAACACAAAGAATTCATTCTTTTGTTTTTGATAGCATCGCTTCTTATTTTTTTGAATTTAGGTGATAGGGCTCTTTCTGGAGATGAATATGTCGCTGTCAGGAGTCCAATTTACCTACTAGAACACGGGTATCCTCTTGACACAGACTTAGTGGGGCAAACCCAAGATGTTTGGTTGACTAAAGTTGGCAGTAATGAGGTTTGGAGGCTTAACACTTGGTTGAGAGAATATTTGATTGCAGGTTCTTTAAAACTGTTTGGTATAACATATTTTGCTTATAGGTTTCCCTTCGCATTATTTGGTCTACTCACCATTTTGCTTGTTTATATTTTTGCTAATGAAATATACAGTAAGAAAATTGCATTAATATCTTCTATGCTTCTTTCTTTTAATATTTTATTCATTTTACATGTTAGGTTTGCAGCATATTATTCTATTTCCATATTCTTTTTTACATTATCTGTTTATATGTTTCATAGATACTTAAATGAAAAGAAAAACTACCTTGCATTATCTCTGATTTTGCTTTTTCACTCTAATTTGTTTTGTTTTTTTACAACAATATTTACTTTTGCAGCTTACTACTTCTTTTTTCATAAAAAAAATTATGTTAAGATTTTAAAAACATATCTATTCATTGCTTTGTTTACCTTACCTTGGTTTGTATTAACAAATCAGTTTGATAAATTAGGAATAACCACTCATAACGATTCTATGTTGATAAGAATCGGACTGTTTGTATTTTACTTCTTGTTCTTCATCTTTCCAGCAATCTTCATTTTTGACATTAAAAGATACATTAGAGAGAAATTTTTAATTCCTATCATTGTTTTATCTTTATTTTTTATGGTTTTTATACCGACTTATGAATTACCGCAGGTAAGGTATTTGGTGTTCTTGTTACCGATAGTTTCGATAATGCTGGCAACGACGATTGTCTCATTCAAGAAGTTAGTAGCGTTAATTTGTATACTTAGCTTAATAACAACTAACGTTTTATACATATTTCCATTAGGAATTTATAAACCCTATGAATTTAATATGTCTATTATTGAAAAACAAAGTAAAAATTACTTCATAGAAAGATCAATGGGGCTTCGCTTTGACCTTTTTAATTATTTATATGAGATAACGCATCACGTAGACACAGCAGAACAAGATGTGATTGATTTCTTAAACTCGCATGGTAGCCCTTATCAAACAGTTTCAAATGATCAAATGACAAGGGGTGAACTCTTTTTTGTAGATAAGGTATATGTCAGAGAAACAACATTAGTAGATTGGTATGTTTCGAGGAAAGAGATTGACCTTCCAGATTACAATATGCACATCTTATTAACAACTAGTGATGTTTGGAGTGGCACACCTGATTTAGTGCACCATCGCTTTAATAATGATAGAAAAGGAGTTGTTTATATTTATGAAAAACGAGATTTAATTAATGGCAAATAACTGATTAAAGAACCAGGTGATGAGAAAAGGCTAGTATATTTTTAAAAAAGGCAAATGAACACGCTTTTAAATACTTTTGTAGAATCCAGATGAATAAATTCAAAAATCTTTTAAATGAGGTGCTAAATACTTAATTTTGATGAAAATAAACGTACGAGGCGGATTAAAATGAACGTTTTGTTGGTATACTTAGATATGCCTGTGAAAAGCGGCATCCCTTTGTCTTTAGCATATGTTGCGGCAGTTTTGAGAGAACGTGGTGACTCTGTTAATATTGTGGATTTACGTTATCAAAAAAATAAAGAAATTTACAATTTATTAAGTTTAAATAAGTATGGAATTGTAGGAGTTTATTCTTCTAGTGAAGTGGCTCTTGATGCTATAAATCTAGCCAAAGCATTAAAACCTCAACTTAATGATTCAGTCTTAGTTGTTGGAGGTCCGCATGCAACGATAGATCCTGGCTTTTTTCTTGATGCATTTGATGTTGTTGTAAAAGGAGAGGGAGAAAAAACTATTTTAGAGCTTGCTGAAAAAATAGAAAAGAAAAAAGCATTTAGCAATGTAAAAGGTATTGTTTTTAAAAGGAAAAACAAGCTGATTGATACTGGAAAACAAGATTATATAAAAAATTTGGACGATTTGCCGTTTCCTGCTTATGATCTTTTTCCAAATTTTGAAGAGTCTCTCATCAAGGATACTTGGTGGGCTTTTTGTCACCCGGCATGTGGTATGTTAGTTTCTAGAGGTTGTCCTTATAGATGCACTTTCTGCCAACCCACTCTCGAAATGATGTTTGGTACTAAAATAAGGCGCATGTCGCCTAAACGAATAGTTGAACATATGAAGTTTCTTAAGGAAAAATATAAAATTAAAGAGATATATTTTCATGATGATCTTCTTCTGCATATTGCATGGAGAAAGTGGTTTTATGAACTTGCGGATTTGATGATTAAGGAAAAAGTAGATTTGATCTGGACGGGTCAAGTCAGGGCAAACAGCACAGACATTGAAATGTTGAAAAAAGCAAAATCTTGTGGTTGCTATGGTGTTACTTGTGGGGTTGAATCAGGCAGCGAGAAAGTTTTAGATTTTTACAACAAACAGGCAAAACCTGAGGATGTTATTAAATTATTTAGTGATTGCAAGAAGCTAGGTCTTACAGCTACTGCTGCAATAATTTTCGGCGCACCAGTTGAAACTATAGAAGAAGCTAATAAGACTGTGGAATTAGTGAAAAAAATAAAGCCCGATGGAGTTTCTACAAATATTTTGACACCTTACCCTGGGACATATATCTGCACCTGGCTTGAAAATAATAATATACTGTATGAAAAAGGACTTGGTAAAATTACTCGAGCTGTACAGCACCAGAAGATAAAAGGACCTTTATCAAATGACCAACTTTTGGATTTTATGTATTCTATTGAATTAATGGCTCCATCGCTCAAATACATAATCATAAGACCCTACTATCGAAAAGTTTATTTCAGAAAACTTTGGAATTTGATTAGCAGAAAGGAATATAAAAATTCTTTCCGTTTTATTGTGTCAACTTTTACACAACCATTCATGAATAAAATTAAAAAATATTATTTTAAAAGAGGAAATAAATCCAAATTAATAGTTTCTGCTAAGAAATTAATTTCCAATTCTTAATCTGCAAAGATCATATGTCTGGTTTGTCTTTTGTTTTTAATTTAAATAAACCCTTTGTTGGTTTGATAAAAATGGTGATTGTTGAAAAATACTTTTTATATTATTGAAGTTCGTTAAGTTTTTATACTTTTAATGATATGCTTAGTAGGTTTATTAGTTAAATCTAACTAATCAAAAATTATTTTAAATGTGTGCGAATTATGTAAAAATTAGGTGGTTTGATGTTTTATGAAAAAAATTAAGATGTTGCTATCTGTCGAAAAATTTTATCCAAGACTAGGTGGAGGAGAAGTTTTTGTTGATGAGTTAATGTCAGAATTTGCGAAAGTTAATGAAGTTTATTTAATTTATACAGGGGAAAAAAAAGAATCCAAAATTCATCTAGAACCCCTGACTGATTCTTTTGTTTGGAAAAACATCCCTTTATTTAATCGAAGCATAATTAGACAGTATTTTGCAAACATCAGATGGAAAAAAGTTGTAGAAGAGAGTATTAAAAAGCATGACATTGATGTGGTTTTTACGCAACTCGAATACACACCATCAACTGTCGAAGTGGCAAAAAAACTGAATGTTAAGTCAATGGTTTTTATACAAAATTATGATCATTTCTCACCCTTTTTATTTTTTGATAAAGACCCACTAGAGTATAAAATGAATTTTTTAAATGCCCCATTTTTTTATAAAATACAATATCCCTTTGTAACAAAATTGTTGGAATGGCATAAAAAATCACTGCAGGATGCAGACATCATATTGTCAGACAGCGCCTATTGTTCAAAAGTTCTAAAAAAACACTATGATCTGGATTCTAAAGTATTTTTTCCAGTCATAAATTTGGATGATTTTTTTATAAAAAAGAAAGAGGAAAATAATAATATAACATTCATAAATCCAATAAAATATAAGGGTGCTGAAATAGTTCTGGGAATTGCAAGAAAAATGCCAGATAGGCAATTTTTAGTGGTTGGAGGAAGTGATAAGCAATTAATTGAGCAGTTTAAAATGCTAGATAACGTATCTTATCTCCCTTGGTGTGATGATATGCGTAAGATATATGCTAATACAAGAGTTCTTTTAGTTCCATCTACATGGCCAGAACCATTTGGAAGAGTTGTATTGGAAGCAGGAATAAATGGAATTCCTAGCATAACTAGTCCTTTGGGAGGATTGCCTGAGGCAGTCGGTGATGGTGGGCGGGTTGTAAAAAACCTCTTTGATTTAAATGAATGGGTATATAACATAAAATCACTAGAAAATGACAAAGTTTATCGAAAATTGTCTAGAGGTGCCAGAAAACACGCACTAAAATACAAACATAAATTGCAAATGAAGAGAATAAAAAAATTGTTAGGTTCGATAATTTGACTCTTATTTCTGCTTGTTTAGTTGAGTTGCGCAAGAAAAATGTATGTTTAATCGTAGAGTAAAATCTATAGTGAATTGCGAGCTGCGGTTATTTTTCAGATGACTGTTGGAGCAGTAATGGCAGAAATAGTAAAAAGATACCTTGCCGAAGGTCAGAAAAAGCATTGGAAAGAAGCGGAGCAAAATACGAGATTTAAAGTATAATTTTTACTTTTTGCTTTCAAACATTCTGAAGTTGATTGCACAGATTTAGCTGATTTTGATTTTTTTATTTTACATACACCACTCTTATTTCATTCGCTGGAAATATTGCTTTTAAAAAAGTATGTTGGTAATGTAAGTGAGACTTTTTGATTAGCCAGTTCACAAATGGTTCAATTAAGTAGTTAAATATGTGTAATCCTTTTGGAAAGTATAATTTCAGTTTAACGCTTGAAAACTTAACATAGCCATCCCAGTTTAATCTTCTGCTTTCCTTCTTATGTTTTTCTATCTTGCTTGGCAGTCCTTTCTTTGCGAAAAAGTAAAAGTAATCAAGCAGAAAGTTCTGCTTATGTATATCTCCATAAGTCTCATTATATGGAACTATAATGAATAATTTACGATTTTTCTTTAAAATTCTGTGGCATTCAGTTATTGTTTTTGAAGGAAAGTCTAAGTGTTCAAGCACTCCGTTAAGTTGTATTTCATCAACCGAATTATTTTTGAAAGGATAAGGGAATTTGTTTAAATCAAATACCTTGTCTGCTCCAAGCCTGTTATGGTAATCACAATTAACATATCCTTCTCTTATATCATTACCGCTGCCTAAATTAAGTTTCATTCAATTACCGCCTTTTATTCTACCCTTGCTAAAGTAAGGAATCTTAAAAATTATAGGTTTTTGATTGCATAATAACTGACAAAAAGAGGAGTATTTTTAAATCTTCTTATCCTTTTTTGTTGGTCATTCATATTATCGCTTACTTCAGTAGTCGTTAAATTGGTTTGCATATTATCTTTATTTTATAACTTACCTTGACTTCTCATATATCCTTGAAAGTAAGCGGTTAATCGTCTATTTCTGCGATAATTGTTTACTTATTAATTCAGTACCTTAGTGTACACTTATCTGAATTTATAAGTTTTTGGATATCATTTTCCAATTTTTGCTTTAGGTTCATTTTTTATTTTTAAGATAAATATTTGCCAATTGAGAGAAAAATTGTAAATTGCGGAAAAGAATGCAAGTCTCAAATTAAAAAATTTTAACATATAATAAACAAAATAACCAAAAAACCAAATTATTGATTTTAACAAATAGAAAACTGCAGGTTTATCTTTTTTTGAGTACTTAGCGTGTATGTTTGCTCTTTTAAGTTTGCTTTCAAATCCTTTAAATGTGAAAGGACTTCTTAAGGGTTTGTGTTCTAATATCAGTTCAGATTTTTTTGCAACACCATTTATCCTTACAGGTTCGTGAGGAATTCCTTCAAATTTTTTCATTTTTTCTTTTTTGAATAGGGCCATCTTATATTCATATTTTGGGGTGCCATAATGATTATAGAAATCCCATTTAAGTGCATACCCATCAACTTCCCTATCTTTTATTAATTTTCGTATTTTTCTTTTTAGTTCATGAGATAAAAATTCATCTGCATCGATTTGCAGAATCCAGTTTCCGCTGGCTTTTTTAAAAGAGAATGGACGATGAGGTTCAGCTTCACCAATATGGGGGCGAAAGAATATTTTGTTAGTATATTTTTTTGCTATTTTGATAGTATTATCTGTACAAGGCCCATCATGAATGATTATTATTTCATCAACAACATTCTTTATACTATCGAGACACCTCTTTATTAATTTTTCTTCATTATAAACTACAAGCACGGCACTTATTTTATTGTTTCTGGATTCATCTTTTTTTTTCGTTTTCATTTTATATGTCTGTCCTTTTATCTATTGTCAGGTATTTCATAATTCTTCCTCCGGATAGCAACAATTTCAGAGTTCTAAGAGGACTTCTTTTAAATTTATTCATCCAAACCTGTCTGTGAAAATATCGGATTTTCTTTTTCATCTCCCTAAATATCTTCGTGAATTCTTCAATGCTTACGTCATCATCCAGCAACAATGGTCTTTCCCAGTTTTGCAATCTTAATTGCTCCCAATCCATATCATCAGAAACTTTTCCATGTTTTTTAGCGATTTCCCAAATAGGCGTTCCAGGAAAAGGTGTCAAAACAAAAATAGCCATATATCCTTTTGTTCTTTCTTTTATGCAAAAATCTATGAATTCTTCGCTCTTTTTCATATCTTCTATTTTCTCACCAGGGTTGCCCAATAAAATATTTCCTCCCACAAGAAAACCATATTTATTACAAAGTAAAATTGAACGTCTGTTATCTTCTACGCTTATGCTGGGTCCTTTAAGATATTTTAATACTTTTTCACTTCCGCTTTCAAAACCGAAACTAAGCATTTTAACATTCATTTTTTTAAGAAGCTTGCATATTTCATCGTCCATAAGATTAGCACGTGCAAAACAAGCAAACGAGATTTTACCAAGAAGATTTTCTTTTTCAAGAACATCTACTATTTTTTTTATCCTCTCTTTGCTGCAAATAAATAAATCATCAGTTATTGCAAAAAAATCCATTGCTTTTTCTTCATGAAGTTGTTTAACCTCCTTGACTACATTTTCAACAGATTTCATACGTGTTTTTCCCCAAAAAACACTTGGACTACAAAATACACAGTTATACGGGCAACCCCTTGCGGTTTCAATCAATGCAACTTTTGGAAACCATTCAGCTAAATCACTTCCTTCATCGTAATATTTCTGGTTGGTATATTTTCTATCGATTGTTGGAATATCATCTAATGACTTTATGTTTTCCCTCTTTTCTGTTATTATCAATTTATTTTTGTCAAAGAATACGAGACCGTTTATTTTTTTAAGATAGTTTATTTTGAATCCATGATTTTTCTCAAATGATTTCATGAGCTCCAACATTGTTTGTTCTCCCTCACCAATCACTCCTATATCAAAAACAGTTTTGAATGAAATTGGCAATGTTGAAATGTGATAACCTCCAATAATAATTTTTGCATTGCTGTTCTTTCTGAAATCATTTGCAAGTTTTATTGCTTGACTATAATGAACTGTGAAAGCACCTATCCCAATTATATCAGGTTTATACTTCAAAGTATCATTTAGAAGATCATCATATGTTGCATCGATTACCTTTATATTTTTGAAGTTTCCTTTCTTTTCAAGATAGGTTGCAACAGATGCCAAACCAAGCGATTCTCCGCCAGGAAGATTTAATAAGGCAATTTTCGTAATATTGCACCCCCTATGTTATCATTGATTTTTTTTCAAAGTGTTTTTAAATCTTTCTATGTCTCTTGAATCAACTACTTTAAATAAAAAGATAAATAGTATGTATATCAAGATTGAAATCATAATGGCTAGTGCGAGGTTTATATGAAAAAAATATATGAATAAGCCCATGAGCAAAGTTGCACCAATCATACCCTCTATCTTTTTGAAAGGATTACTTCCTGTGTTTTTGTATATGATATATGATCCGATAACTACACCGATGCCTTGTGCAAGCATGCTTGCAAAACTGGCACCTATAAACCCGTATTCAGGGATTAAAAAAAAGTTTAATATTGCATTTATCACAAGTAACCCTAGAGAAAGTTTTGCAAGAAAACGTTGCTGTCCAGAAGCAATCAATGCAGCGGCGTTTATGAGGCCAATAAATACAAATAGCGTAGTCCAAATCAATAAAGAGAGCGCAACGGCGCTGGAGATGTAATCTGCGCCATATACTAGTTGGATTATTCTTTCACTTAGAAGCGTTGTTCCTAAAGCAAGAGGAAAAGCCAATAAAAGCATATATCTT
>JAUYGA010000175.1 GCA_030690755.1 Nanobdellota archaeon | reverse complement strand
AAATCCTAAGAGATCATACGGAAAGCATGCGAAAACATGAGCTAAGTAGCATGCCTTATTGGCCAACCAAGTGGTTTCTAGGAAAAATCTAAATTGAATAAATTAAAGATATCAAGTTTGAATCTTCATTCGGAGATACTGAAATAACCAATATTTTTTAAAACAAGCTTTGTTAAGCGCAGATTAATGCCATTTACTTCTCTATAACCAAGATCAACTGTGCAGCGAGTATCTGCTCTCAAAAGATCATCTCTCAAATATTTTATGATTTCATCCGGATCTTCTAACCTTTTAATAATCTCGTTTGACATTTCTTTTGACATTTGGCAACCCCCTAACTTATTTTTATCATAACTTTCAGATGTTTTCCTGAAGCAGCTGATTCAAACGCTTCTTTCACATTCTCTAATCCTTCATACGCTTTAACTGCAGGAACATCTTCACTCATCTGAAGATTGAACAATTCTTTTAAGTTAGTTCCTGCCAGCATTCCAAGGCCTTTTTTGAAATCATCAAGGTTGTAAACTCTTGAGCCTCTGATTGTTGTTTCCCTCTTTAGATTGATTAGAATGTTTTTTGGTTTGTCGCTTACTTCAAGCTGAACAATAACTCCCGATTCTTTGCAAGCTAAATGAATGGCTGTTTCCAGACTATTGCCTGCGCCGACAGCATCAATAACAGCATCAAAACCTCTGTTATGAAGACCATAAAGACCGGCCGAACTAAGCTGTTCAACAAAATCTACTGGATTGGTGCTGCGCGGTTTGACAAAATGATTGGCGCAGCCTAAATTTTCCGCAATCTTTAATCGTGACTCGTCTAAATCACTAATGAAAACCTTTTTTTGACCATCGCTCAAATAATTTATTGCATTAGCAGCCATTATTCCAATTATGCCTGCGCCAATAACAAAATAACTATTACCGTGTCTTTCCAATTCAACATTACCTTTTCTTGATGAATGTATGCCGACAGCTGCTGGCTCTGCTAAAGCTGCAAGCAGGGCATCCTTTTCTAAATCTCCATGAACTTTAAGCGCTTTATGGACAGTGTAAGCTGGAACAGAAACATATTCTGCCATTGCACCATCAGAATGGCACCCGATAATTTTAACATAATCGCAAAGATTTCTTTTATTTTCTTTGCAAGGCGCGCATTTCATACATCCGGTTGTTGGTTCTATCGCAACTAAATCGCCAACAGAAATATTTTTGAAATTGCTTTTGCCATCTTTCCCTGCTTTAACATCCCTTCCAAATTCGGTGACAATGCCTGAGAATTCATGGCCTGGCGTTATCGGATATGATATCAATGCATTACTGCCATCATACATGTGATTGTCAGAGCCGCAAATGCCGACATATTTGACTTGAATAAGAATATCATTTGGCCCTACAGTAGGATTTTTTACATCCAAATACTGGATGTCATGGGGTCCTTCTAAAATTGCTGCTTTCATTTTTCCACCAGTTCAAGTTTGTATTCCCTAAATCCAATTGGAAGCGCCATATCGGTTGAATCATATCTTATTTCAACAGGGGCTCTGTTATCAAGACTCATCCTTCCTGCCTGTAAGACTGCTGTAAGCTGCGGTGTTCTTGCGATTGTCGGAAGCATCTTATCAAAATAAGCAGGTGTTTTTTCCTTATTGTTTATCTTTGTCACCGCTTCAATGAACTTTGCAATGCTAACATAACCGTAACCATTCTGCCCTGCAAAAAATCCATTCTCGTCGGGATTATAATCCATGTAAAGAGGATTTCTTGATTCAACCTGTTTTCCTTCATGGTAAATTGTATAACCTCTGTGGGCTTGATCTATCTTTATTTTTTTTACATTTCCAGTATTGTCATAAGTCATGCATTCAAAACCTTGTTGAGTGTGAACATCGCTTGTCGGATCTGCCCAGCCAGCTACATATTTGGCAACACCTACCTTTTTATGGTCAGAATGATGCGCCCATTCAACAACTAAGGTGATGGTATCTTCTGTGTTAATCCCCATTCCTAAAGCGATTCCTTTTGAAGCGCTCGCTGTAACTTTAGTCGGCCTGGCAATACCTTCCATAGACCATACATGATAATCGATGTGGTGTGAATTCAGGTAATAACTGATGTCGCTTGATTTGCCTGCCCAGCTTCTGAATGTCTCAAGCTGAAACCTTGGTTGAGTCATCAATGAATAGAACTCGCTGAAAAATGGCTGCTTTCGTATCTCCTCTCGGGCATTGCGATAAAGTGGATCAAATCTTTTGTGGACTTCAATATCAACAAGAACCTCATGTTTTTTTGCGAGTTCAGATAATTCCAAATGCTGCTTAAGTGTTTTCACTGGCGGTTTTGTGAGCAGCACATGCATACCTTTCTCAACAGCAGCTTTTGCAATCTCATAATGAGTATCGTCAGGCGTGAAAATAATGACTGCATCTCCTTTTTGCATAGAGTCCATAGCTCTCAAATATGCCTTAGGGTCAGAATATAATTTATCTGGTGGAAAGGATGCAAAAGAAGTATCTAAACCCTTATAGACTTTAGCGATTTGCTCATCTAAATGTTTTCGTATCGCTGGAAATTTTGTCCCATTCGTGCCAGCCATAAGCAATTTTTCTACGAGACCTTGTCTTCTTAGATCAAACAGAGTTAGAGCGACAACGCCTTTTTTCTTATCAGACTTGCTTTTTTCACCAACCCATCCGGTGGTGTATTCTCCTGTGCCAGCCATCAATACATCCAATGCCATTTGACCCCCTCTAAAAAGAATATTAGTTCATGTAAACCCTGCACGTTATTTAAATATTTCTGTTTTAGACTACTCGCTAATAGTTACTACAAACAGTTGTGATTATAAATATGATAATTCAAAAACAGACATTTTCTCTCAACAGGATAATACGAATTCAACCAAAATCAAACAAAACATATATAAACAGAATATCAGATTCCATTATACAACTTAAGCAAGGAATCTAAAGGAGGAATCATTATGCCAAAAATCATACACGAAAGAGAAAGGTGCATTGGCTGCGGAAGCTGCATCTCAATATGCCCTGAACACTGGGAAATGGGCGATGACGGAAAATCAAGTTTGAAAGGCGCTGACAAGAAAGGAGATATATACGAAAAACAGGTTGATGATCTTGCCTGCTCTGAAGAAGCGGCAGAAGCGTGTCCTGTAACTTGCATAAAAGTTGAGAAATAAGCTGAAAATTACTTGTTAAACTGTTAAAAAGATTTTTTAGTTTTTTGATGCTATACCAAACGTTAGGTGTCAATATGGAAGAAACATATGATGTTGTTATAATCGGAGCAGGAGCTGCTGGAATGACTGCAGCAATATATGCAATCAGGTATAAATTAAAGACGTTGCTAATTGCCAGCGAGATAGGCGGAACAATAAACGAAGCCCATATAGTTGAGAATTGGCCCGGCATTGTCAAAGTTTCAGGACTAGACTTAATGATGCAGATGAAGGCGCATGTTGATTCTTTTAAAGTTCCTGTAATTGAGGATGAAGTTATCGGTCTTAACTATGCAAATGATACTGCTGAAGCAGGCAAAAATTTCAAGATAGTGACAAAAAACAATGACAGCGTAAATGCAAAAGCAGTAATACTTGCAATAGGCACAAAAAGAAGACAGCTTAATGTGAAAGGGGAAAAGGAATTCCTCGGAAAAGGCGTAAGTTACTGCGCAACATGCGATGCTCCATTCTATAAAGGCAAAGTTGCGGTGGTTATCGGCGGAGCAAATTCTGCATGCATGGCCTCTGTTCTTTTATCAGAATATTGCGAAAAAGTATATCAGGTTTACAGGCAATCATCACTCAGAGCAGAACCGACATGGGTTGACAGGGTCACTGAAAACAAAAAAATCCAGGTCATATATGAAGCGAATGTAACTGAGATTCATGGAGAAAAATTTGTTGAAAAAGTCAAACTTGACAATGGCAAAGAGCTGAAAGTTGATGGTGTTTTCATAGAAGTCGGAGCTGTCCCTAATATTGCGCTGATAAAAAATCTTAACATAGAAGTTGACAAGGCAGACTGCATAATTGTTGATTCTGATATGAAAACAAATGTTCCTGGCGCATGCGCAGCTGGCGACGTAACAAATACAAAACTAAAGCAATTGATAACTGCAGCAGGAGACGGAGCAAGAGCAGCCCTCTCGTCATATAAGTTTGTCAAAGAGATGAAGAAGTAAATCCAAAAGAAAAATAAAAAACAAATAGATTAATCAGTTTAAAAAATCAATCAGTTTTTTTGAATTCTGAGTTTTGCGTCTTCTGATAATCGATGACTGCAAACTTCCAGCCGTCTTCTTCCAAAACTGCGGCAGCTGCGCTTACCAAAAACTCCTTGTCCATGAAGTCAAAGAATTCTTTGCAGAGTTCCTCAGCAGATTCTCCTTTAACAGGCAGCTTGGTTGTTATTGCGTGAATGTTTTCATTCTTTGCGACAGGAGGAATAAGAACTTTGTTCTCTTCGCCGACATAAGTCGATATGATCTGCGCAATTCCTCTGCTCTCTTGAATTCCGAAATTAGCAGACATTAGCTGAGGTTTATTTGTCACAATCCCCATTGTGAAAACTTCCCTATCATAAACGGGCTTTTTGTCTTCACCTAATCTTGCATGGAAAGTGTATTCTCCTGCAATTCTTGCAGTGAAGTTAGGAGCATCTGGCTCAACTTCTGCAGCATGCAAAATTCGCTCAAGTTGGTTACCATTGCTGGATGCCTGCCAAGGAGACAAATTATGAGTCAGCAAAATTATGTTTGATTGAGTCCCATTACTGACAACCAAGTAAGGTTTTTGCGTTCTTGCATTGGTGTTTTGAGCAATAATCGCATTGTAGAAAATCAAATCAGCCTGAACTTTCTGGTCATCTGTTACTTTACCAGCCATAGGATCAACTTTCAGGACTACCTGAGTCCTTTGCTTAGTTTCATAATTTGCAGTAAAATCCTGACCTATAATAGGAATATAACTGAAATCAACAGTCTGCTCAAGAACATTAAATTCTCGCATCCTGCTTGAATCGCTTCTGCCTGCAATCGCATATAATGCAAAAGGTTTTCCTCCTGATAAAGTTTCACCCATTCCACCTGCTCTTCCAATGTATGTCATTTTTATGCCTCCGATCTTACTTGATTTTTAATTCAATTCTGTCTTTTTATGATGATATTTTTCTGCCACAAGCCTGATTATTTCTTTGCTCTGACCAATATACTTGTAAGGGTCTGTTATATTTCTAATTGTTTTTTCATCAAGCATTCCTGAAATTTTTTCATCTTTCAGAACAACATCGACAAATGGAATCTTATTCTCCCACGCATATGTTGCAAGCTCTCCGCAGAGGGAATGCGCCTCGCTTCGGGCCATAGGATTTTTTACTTTTCTATGGTCTGTGAGGTAAGTCATGACTTGCTGCGATGTTACAACCCCATAGCTTCTGTCAACCCTTTCTTTGCATCTGTCTTCTCTTAATTTCAGATAATAAAAAATATCAGCCATCCTCCTAGTTACATGATCGATGAACTTAAAGCCCTCTTCAAGGATTATTCTTCCGCTTGATGAACCTGCTAAGTTTCTTGCATAAGGAAATGCGCAATTAGAAACAGCAGTCGTCAATATTCCTCTTGCATAATTTGCTTGAGATATTGTCTGTTCTTCTCCAGTAGGGTTGCCATTTTTAGCATTCTTGTGAGGCATTGCTGCCGAGCCTTCCTGCTTTTGCGGCCTGCCATTAATGAAAATATTAACATCGTCGCTTCTGCCCCACGCCACATAATTAGCGAAATTGTTTAGTGTCTCACCAAATCTGGTTATTACATAAATTACATCTGCTTCAAATTCTAGTCCTGGAATCTGCGCAGGAGCATCCATATATTTTATTTTTAATTTATTGCAGAATTTCTCCTGAAGCTTCATCCCATCTATCCCAAGAGCTGTTGCAGAATGATGGTTTCCTGTTGCGTCAGCCCATTTTCCGACAAGAGAATTATCATATACAAATTTCAGAAGATTAAGACCTGACTGAAGCATCTCAGCAACATAAGCAAACGGCCTTCCGGCAACGGTTGGCAATGCGTCATAAAGGTGAGTTGTATCCATATGAGGGACATCAATCCACTCAAGAGATTTTTCTATGATTATGTCCCTAAGATTTTCAATCGATCTTGCGACAACAATCAGCGAATCTCTCTTCTGCAATGCTCTCGCAGGTTCTGTCGTGTCGGCGCTTGTTTTTGCTTTGTTAACATGCGATGCTGCCTCTTTACTTATTACCTCTTCAAGAGATTTATTTATTGCAAGAACATCATGGCCTTTTTCTTCTTCAAGTTCTCTGATTCTGTCAGCTTTAATGTGTTTTAAGTCTGCTTTGCTTGCAATCTCTTCTGCATGATCTAATGCAACAATATCCGGGAAGAGTTCAGAAAGAACCAGCGCAGATTCGCCTTGAACATACAGCAGTTTTTCAAAAGTTCTTTCAGCGCCCCAAATCAAACCCATTTCGTGGGTTCCATACCTTTTTACAACTTGAGTGTTTGGGTCCGGCTTTACTCCTTCAGGATATCTTGGTATTGGTTGTGTTCTTTCCATTTTTTTATTGAAATTTACTGTTTTCTGTTTTTTTATTTTTTATTATTCAAGCAGCCTTCAAATCAAGATTATTGACGACAAGTTCAAGACCTCTTACGATTCTTTCTTCTGCAGACCTCACATCAGGATTGAATGGTTGCTTTAATAGTTCTTGAACTCCCATTATGTATCTTACTGCAATCGCTGCTCTCTGCTCTTGAGTGTATCCTTCTTTTCCTTTTGAATAACCGCGAGCGAATTCCTTAGAGTAAGATGCAGGGTTTAATACTGTAATTTCTCCTCTGATTAGCTTTTCCATTTGCTCATTGTAATCTTTTGCAAGCCAAAATCTTGAAGAATCCATGGTGATTATTTCATCCTGGGATTTTATTTTGCCGTCAACACTGATTCCATGCTCCAGTTTTGTGTCGACAAGAATTATTCCGCCTTTGCTCAGCACATATGAAGCAACACCATAAAAAATCAAGGAGTTATTTCTTATTTCAAAATACTGGCTCGGTGTGCATATGCCCCTTTTGAATAAAGTCGCAGGCGATACAGATTCGTCATGTTTATCTGATTTTGTTGACGGCGTGTCCATAACATAAGGCAGCGGACCATTTTGAATCAGTCCTTCTGGCAGTTTATGCCCGCAAAAATCTCTTTTTCCTTTCATATAATTATAATATAAAGAAGTTTTTGTTGAACTCTTTGCCATGAATGCGCGCATTACATTTTCAAGAGAAATCTGCACCAAATTTTCTGCTGCAATGACTGGCGAATTATCGCTTAGACCTTTTATCTCAAATTGAGATGTTCCAATATAAGGCGCAGCAAGTTTTCTCATATAATTATGGTTCATTGCAAGTATCTGATCTTTAAAGGGTATGCTTCCTCTCTTTTGATCATGCGTAGATATATCCTCGGATCTTACCATGCCCCTCACAGGAGTTCCGTCTCTTAGCTCCACTGGAGGATTTTCAAAATAAACTTGGGCCATAATAACATCTTTTCCATCCACTTTTTCTGTAAAAGTTTCTACATTATGGTCGGCCTCTAGCTTATTGGCCTCATAATTTTTTTGTTCAGTTGTAAAAGAGCCTTTGCCTCCAAATACAGAACCAGAAACTTTGCCAGGTCTCACAACATAGCCTTTTAATCTTGGAACTGCGCCAGAATCAAGAATTTCCTGAGTTGTTACGCTTTTTTTAGAATCATTTTTTTCCATATATTCTTCTACTAGGATTCTTGCTTCGCTTTCAGTTAAAAAATTGTTTGACATCATAACCACCTCAGTTGGTATTTTATTCAGTTTGTTTATCTTATTCTTTATTATTAATTGCCAGACCTATGTGAGCCATATATAATTGTGCCTTTTTCCTCGAGCTTCATGATTTTGTCTTCGTTTGACTTGACCAATAATTCATTAAACCTCTGATTTAAACCAGCATACATCTGCGCGATGAATTTTCCAACATTGTCTGGTCTTGCAACATAGGCATTAGAACTTCCTGGGGGGTTTCTCAGACAAGATTCGTTAATGCCATTATAGTATTTTTCTTGATCAGGAGGACAACTTATTACTGGCGCATGTGAATGAAATGATGCCTGTCCTGAAAGAGCATCTGTTCCGCCGGCGACGGCAATTAGGGCATATGAGCCTCCAATCTTGTTCAGACCTTTGATTGTTTCCTCAACATCCTGTTTATGCGCAGATTTGATTACTGTTCTGTATGGAATTTCCCAAGAATCCAATGATTTTATTATTTTTTCAATGTGAGGCAGATCACTATCAGAACCAGCCATTATAATGGCGCATCCAGTATTCGACTGCATTATCTTGTTGAACTCGTGGTCATTTAATATATTGTCTATCATATTTTTGCCCCCTTACTTTTTTTATTATCTCTTTGTCAACTCCCTTTGTCAACTCCAAATATCTTCAATTCCCTTTCATGAAATCAACTGCAGCCTTAAACATCAGGTATGTCGGTTCATAAACTCCTTTTGTTGTTCCTTTTTCTTCCTTGACATACTGCCTGTCTGGCCTCTGGAAGTCATGATGGAGTCTTTCAAAATGAGGGAATAAAACAAGGTTGTTGTTCCAGCCGAATCCTGCGATGTCTGTGACAGAACCGTTTGGATTGTAATGATTTCTTGATGATTTGAAAAAATCGCAGATATGCCCTTTTTGGTATGTCAATGCAATGATGTTTTGTTCCTGAGCGATTTTTAAGTTTTCCTCGCTGACATAAATTCTTCCCTCGCCATGAGAAATCGGCGCGAAGATTGGATTAACATACCCTTTCAACTCAGAAAGCCAGACTGTATCGCATTTTTCATTAACACCAATATCCCAATAGGATGTCTCGTGTTTTCCAGAACTATTTTTTGTTGTTCCTACCTGAACTGTAAAAAGATTAAGCTTTGCCATCAGCTGAAGAGAATTACAGACGCTGTAAATTGGAAAATTAACATCGTCAATTTTTTCTTCTAGTTTTTCCTTTAATCCTGACAATCTTATTCTTGATGAAAGAGACTGGCCTGCTCCGAGCTGATCGCCCATTGCAAAACCGCCTGCAAGACCCATGCCCTGATAATTTTCAAGAAGTTTTGGGTTTGCAACAAGTTCATTGATTAGTCTGAAGTCAACTTCTGCTCCTCCTAGTTCAAAGCAGTACTTCAACTCTTCATGAGAATTGATTCCAAGCCCGGTTGGTATGATTATTTTTGGTTTCATTTTTTAGTTATGCTGCTATTTTTGGTTGTTCTTCTGTTTTTTGATGATATGTGGCCAAAATGTCATCCACTTTTTCTGACAAAATGGTCCTATTGTTATGTTCTATGTCAAGAGTTTTTCCGCCAACAAAACCTATTTTTCTGCACCCATATTCAGAATTGCTGGATTTGTCTGCAAATAATCCAACTGATTTTTCAAATTTCTCGCAATCCTGCGGTTTTACTGTAACTATGAATCTTCCCTCTGTTTCTCCATACATTAATTCGTGCTGTTCGATTTTGTAATCGTGATGGACTTTGCTTAAGTCTGCTTTGATTCCGATTTCGCCAGACATTGCCATATCCCTCAGAGCAATCATTATTCCGCCAGACTCAACATATATTGCAGACTGGAGCAGCTGCTCATCCGCTGCTTTGTTGATTTTCTTGAATGTCTCATAGACTTCGGATATTTTTTCATCGCTTGTTTTTCCTATGTGAAATTCAACATTGTGTTTTTCAGAATACATATTCATGAACTCTGAACCGCCCATATCAGCTTTTGTTTTTGAACCGATTATATATATGACATCACCTTCATTTTTTGCATCAATCGTAACAAGCTTATCAACATCATCTATTTTTGAAAGTGTTGTCATAAGAATTGTCGGGAAAACTCCTCTCTCGACGACATTTCCGTTCTTGTCATAGATTTTTGCCTGGTTATACATTGAATCTTTTCCTGATATTACTGGAACTTCGCAGCCTTCAATGACTTTTGACAATCCTCTGTTTCCTTCAATGAGCATCTGCTGATATTCTGGTTTGTCTGAATTTTGCCATAATGCCTGATCTGTGGCAACCATGTAATCAAGCCTGCCACCCATCGCAATATTGTTTCCGATAGATCTTAAGAAAGAGTTTATTCCCATCCTTTCTGCGTCAATGTAAGACTGACGCTCTGCATGACCATATGCCTGGATAAGGGCTTCTTTTGATTCTGTATCAGGAAGTGTGCAGCTTGCTCTTCCAGAGACGCGGCCTTTTCCTTGAATGCAATGTTGGACACTCAAACCTTTTACAGTGCTGTCCATCTTATCCATAAATGATGCAATGCTTGCAAGATTCGGTCTCTTATGCATCTCATAGAATTCATGCTTTGCAAATTTATTTCCTTCGATATTTTTGATATAAACATTATTCCGTCTAAGCTCAAAAAGCAGCTCAAGGTTTGCTGCATATTCTTCATTCAAGCGGTATTCTTTTGGATTAAGCGTTCTTTTTGGAAATCCGTTATTTATGAAATGCATATCCATGTCGACGACAACTTCATCTTTTGATTTTACAATCGCTCGCCCAGAATTTGTGAAACTGCCGATATCCGAATATTCCACTTCGTGCTTTTTTAGTATTTCTTCAAACTGCGCTGCATATTTTGGATTCAATGCGATGGCCATTCTTTCCTGGGATTCATTCAAGAATAATTCTGTTGCAGTCATGCCTTCATATTTAACAAGCAGTTTATCAAGATTTATGTCAAGGCCGTTTGTCTCTTCAGCCATCTCAAGAGCTGCGCATGAGACTCCTCCTGCACCTAGATCAGTTATGAAATTGATTATCCCTTTATCTCTTGCTTCAAGCAGAGCTTCAAAAAGTTTTCTTTGAGTGTAAGGGTCGCCAATCTGGACTGCTGTT
>JAUYGA010000174.1 GCA_030690755.1 Nanobdellota archaeon | reverse complement strand
GTTAGCTCCAAATAGTTTGCAAGCGACACTTTTTCATCAAAAGTAAAAGATTGCGTGCCTTTTTCTTTAGCTGATTGCTTAAGTTCTTCAATAGCATCAATCTCAGATGCGGTATAAGTTCCATGCAAAGTTAACAACTCTCGAGTAAGGAATTTCATAGAAGAGAATAACAGACGATTATTTAAAAATATAACTGAAAAAATATAGAAACAACAAACAAACAAAAAATCTAGGGATAAACCCCTTTTATTATATCCTTAAGTATCTTCGCAGAATTATGCAGCTTGGCCTGCTCGTCAGCTGACAAAGGAAGCTGATACTTCTTGACAATGCCTTCTTTTCCGAGAACACAAGGGACACTCATGCATAGATTGCCTTCATCATAATAATTATCCAAATGGACAGACAAAGGAAGAACAATATGCTCATCATTCAATATGCCCTTGACAATCTTTGCAATAACAAGACCAATGGCATAATAAGTCGCGCCTTTTCTTGAGATTATCTCATAAGCCGCTTTTTTTGTCTCATCATAACATTCATTGACAGCTTCAGGGCTGTAACCTTCAAAATCATTGATATGCATGCCTGCAATCGTCGCAGAGGAAATAGCTGGAAACTCAGAATCACCATGCTCGCCGAGAATAAAAGCATGAACTGCCGTCGGATTAATATCAAATTTCTGCCCAAGATAATACCTGAAACGGGCAGAATCAAGAGAAGTTCCGCTGCCAAAAACCTTATTTGCAGGAAGACCTGAATACTTCAAAGTCAGATAGGCCATAATATCCACTGGATTTGTTATGATAAGATAAACTGCATCTTTATTATAAGAAACAAGTTTTGGAATCATCTCCTTAAATATCACAGCATTTCTTTTAACCAAATTAAGCCTTGTTTCGCCAGGCTTTTGAGCTAAACCTGCAGTTATGACAATAACATCTGCGCCTTGGCACAGATTCAAATCACTGCCATAAGAAATTTTTGCAGATTGGGTAAATTGCATTCCCTGCTCGAGATCCATCGCCTCACCATGGGCCTTTTCTTTATTCAAATCTATGATGACAATTTCATGAGCTATGCCTTGAATGAGCATTGCATAAGCAGCCGTAGAACCAACAAAACCTGCGCCAACTATTGCGACTTTTTTCATAAATGACCTCTTTTTTTATTTGCATAGCATCTTCGCCAACTGAGGGTTTCACCCTACAGATACCCGACGTGCGGGGCAAGCCCGCACTACGCTCGCAATAATGTTTATAGTTAAGGCGAGCGTCGTGCAGCTTCATGCTGCACCTCTTTTGGTCCTAACTTTTTGTAAAAGTTAGGGGGCATCCCCTCATAACGCTCGTCGATGTTTTTTGATTAAGGAATTTTGACCTTAGGATGCTATGCCAACTTATTTTTCCGATAAACAAACTTATCAAAATACTGTTCTTATGTTTTTATTATGCTCATCAACTATAAATATTTTTCCCAAAAACTCCTCTGTGATAAAAATATTGGTATGAGTGTGATTGCTGATTTTTGCGACATTCATCTGGCCGCCGACAATCGCCATTATAGGAACAAGGTTATCTGATAGATATTCATCAACAGGAGCATTATAACTTATCTCATTTATCAAGCGCTCTGCAGCCTCTTTGCCGACATCTTCTGCGCGCTTGCCTTTCTCACCCAAGGAGTCTGAACCAATCCTCACTGGATTAGACATGTCAATCTCTCCGTCAATATCATTGCCATCAGAAAAAATCGCAAATAAAGTAATACCTGAACCTGTTGACATTGTGGTTGAATACTCGCATCTTATGTTTATAGGGCAATTAAGTTTTGTAAGAATATGTTTAGCTGCTTTTTCCTGCCTCTCAACAACATTAGCAGACTGCAAATCAGCAGAAGCATGAGAAACTCCCTTCACCTGCAACAGCTTCCCTTGCCTTATAAGATTAATCTTTGGCGCGTCGGCCTTAACATTCTGCCAAAACTCCTCAAAATTCCTATAATCAGTCAAACAGAATTTCGGCTTGATTGTTATATCGATCTGACCATTACCTGCAGGATAATAGCCGCGCCTTTCAAGCTTAAAATCAATATCGGCATATTTTCTAAGCTGAGGAATAAGAACTTCAGAAAAATAATCAACAGGCATGCTCCACCTTACATCTGTGCCACCTTTTAGTTTAAACCTTGTTTTCTTATCACCAAACAGAGCAGCAGGAAGAACTGCCTGCATCAACAACGTAGTAGAACCAGCAGTGCCAATATCAAGCGAAATAGTGCTGCTCTTCATCTTATGAGGCGCAAACAAAATCTTATCACAACCGACTTTTGCATCATCAACACGCGCGCCAGTCATCTCCTGAATAGCTTTTATGCAAAACAAATGCTGCGGCTTTAAGCCAGACACGCATCTTCCTTTACGAATGTTGATCATCTCAAAGGGCTTAAAGGTCAAAGTGGACAAAGCTAAAGCTGTCCTAAGCATCTGGCCTCCGCCTTCACCATGTGAACCGTCTATTGATAACATTTAAGCACACTCTATTATTTTTCTTATTTTATTTATCTCATCTTTTGTCAGATTAACACTTATATTTTTAGTTTTCAGAACAAAATCAACCATTTGATTATAATCTATAGGCACATCCCTGTTCTTTAGATAGTATTGATTATCTATCCTTAATTTTTTATCCTCATCCAAAACTTTCGTATATCCTTTAGGAAGCAGATTTTGTTTTTCTAAAATACCGCAAACAGCTATAGTGCATTCATGAATCTCGCACTTAATGCCAATTCTCATAAGCAAGGAATAAATTGCGAAATATTCACAATAATATTTGGTCGTCGCGAGCCAAACTTTTGATTTGCCTTCTAGACTTTTCAGCACTTCAAGAGTTTCTTCAGCAGTTTGTATATATTCCTTGGCAAGATTATCGTTTGGTTCAACTAATTTTATCCCCTTGTTTTGGGCTTTGCACCATTTTATTTCTGTCAAAATAACCACCTCACCAACTCATCAGCGCCTTTAATTATAAGATGTCTTTTAATGATTTCTGTTTTCAGCGAGTTTGATATTGCATCAAAAGATTTAACATGAATTATATGCGTATTTTTACCTAATTTTGATGTAAATTTCTCTAAATCGTTTGTTTTTTCAGCGCCGATAATCAATAAATCTATGTCATTTGCTTTATTCAAAGAATCCACGGCAGAACCGAAAATAAGAACCTTTGATTCATTAAAGTTCTTCTTAATGAAATCAAGAATCTCTTTTAATATCAAGTTTTGCTCGCATTTTTCAATTAATCTTAATTTTTCTGCGATTATCAGATATTCGAATAATAATGCATTCTCAACATTTAAAGAATACAAAGTTAACCTGCCTTTGAAACTTTTTTTAAGAATGCCTTTCTTTTCCAATAAATTGAGCCACTGCCTGACTGTCGGATGAGGCTCATTTAAACTTCTTGAGATGTCTGCTAAATGAAGGCTTTCATTTGGTCTTGACAGAAAAGGGCCAAGCGCGTAAACTATCGTTATTTTTTTAACCATATTGTTATAAAAGTAACAATTAGTTTATAAAGGTTTTGGTATTTTTAAGAATAAACAGCGCATATAAATTAATTTTTAGCCATATTAAAAAAAGATATGATGACCTTTAGTCAAACAAGAACCAAACAAAATAAAACCCAAATCATTAAAGAATTAACTAAATGTGCTTTCATCAACAGTAACATCAATGTTGTCAATGTCAGCAGTGTTAAGATCCTGGTTAAGCTGATCAACAGATGAGGTATCAGTTGCTTGTGTCCCGTCCGGCGCAGAATTCTTTGTTGTTTCTGTGCCTTGAATGCCTGTATTCTGCGAAGCTGGCGTAGTAGTAGA
>JAUYGA010000150.1 GCA_030690755.1 Nanobdellota archaeon | reverse complement strand
GCCCTTAAGATAAAAGAAATAACATATATCCATTCTGAAGGCATGATGGCCGGCGAGTTGAAACATGGCACTCTTGCATTGATTGAGAAAGGCGTTCCTGTTATTGCGCTTATCCCAAACAACAATGCGCAGATGACTTCTAACACAAAAGAAGTCGAATCAAGAGGCGCTTATACTATTTCAATAATTAATAAGAAGACAGATTATAAGGCAGACTTTGAGTTTGTTGTTCCGCAAAGTTCTGATGTTGAATTCGGCTTGTATGCTGTAATCATTGGCCAGCTTCTCACTTATTACATAGGTCTTGAAAAAAAGCTTCCGATTGATAAGCCAAGAAATCTTGCCAAGTCTGTGACAGTTGAATAGCTGCATGTTTGTAACTCTGTAATTCTTTAAAGTTGTTTTAGGCTCTGTCCTAAATGTAGGTTAGCAGCATTAAACGAGAACTAATGCGGGATTATAAAGCCTGAAACCCTCAAATTCTTAGTGCAGCCTTCAAATCACCATCGCATTCGATATTTACTTCATAAATGCGATGTTGTTGTACCAAAGAAAAAAATAAAATAATAATTATGAAGATTAACTTATTTTTTCCTCAGCTTTTCAACAATAGCCATCCTGATAAATCTTAAAACGGATATTATGCCTTTTGTTTCGTTGAACATCTGCCCCATAATCAGTCAGAACAAGCGAATCAATAGTTATCCACAATCTCTTTTACCTTGTTGACAAAAGCAATCGCTTTCAACCTAAGATTTTCTGCCTCTTTTTTATCAAATGCTTTTTCTGTTGAATAGCTCGCTTTTGCCCTTTTGCTTCTGGCTTCCACATAGTAAAGCACTTCTTCTTTTTCTATAGTTGTGCTGCCAATTATCTCGATTTCCTCTTTTGTTAGCTGCTTTTTGTAGAACTCTTTTATTAAAATAAGCAAGGTCGCGCTATGGTCTTTAGTTGAATATCCTTTCAAAGCGCATAATGCAAGAGAGGCATGGTAAATGGCGTAATATGCGCTTACAATCGCCCAGTCATTGAATTCCTTTAGCTCTAATGTGGACCTCACAAATTTAAGGTTGTGGTCTGCTTTGTCCAAATGCCCGATGACTAACTCTTTTGTTTCTTTTTCTGCCTTAATCTTTTTTGATTTCAGATATTCTTGAAAATCATGCTCTCTGATTTTCTCATCCTTCATCCAGATTCCCCAAAATTGTTTATCCATGCAGAACCTCGCTGTAAAATAGGTCATGCCCTGAAACTACAAATCCTGTTTTGATTGCATGCATTATTACTTTATCTTCTTCTTTCAGGATTTGATTTTTGAAGTAATCAAAGTCGATTATAAACGTTTGTATTTTAACTCCCGTTATTGCTTCTATATCATCTTTTAGTTTTTGATTTTTCATATCTTTTTTGTTGAAAATAAGCAGCACATCAATATCGCTTTCTTTTCCAAAAGTGCCTTTGGCAGTTGAGCCAAAAATTAATGTGACTAGTGGCTTAATTTTAAGTTCGTTTAAAAACTCTGAAATTGCTCTTTTTCTTTCGGAAGGAAGATCATTGAATCGTTTGTAATCAAAATATGAAAAGATTGAGTAAATCTGCCTGTTTTTTGGGTTTATCTTGTAGAATGTGTTGCCTATTTTCTTTATGGAAGTTATTATATTGCTTTCCTTCAGGTGCTTGAGATGTTTAAGAGTGGTATTTTGTGTTAATCCTGTTTCTCTTAGGATTTCGCTGAAATATAGCTCCTTAGACTTGTTTATGTAAAAGCAATTCAGGATTTTCTCTTTTCCTTTGCCAAAGATATTGTTCATTTTGTGTACAATGTTGTACATTTAATGTACTATATAAAACTTTCGGTTTTTAAAAGTGTTTGGAAAGGTCTGGCAAAAGATATTTTTCTGATGGACTTTCAAAAGAATCAGGCAGAAAACCCTCGCATTAGTTCAGCTCGTTTTCATCAGGTAAAACTCATTGACAAAAAACATAAAGAAAGGTTAAGGGGTTGTCGCTGAACGAAGTGAACGCGACACCAGATGGCAATCTGAGTGCTCCCTACGGGACTTGACCGATAAATTAACTAAAAACATTAAGAGTTTTGCAGCTGCTAACCCTCACGAAGTGAGATTTAGGACAGAGCCGTTGTTTTAAAAAAATTTATATACTTAGCTGTTAGGTTTGATGGATATGTCTCAAGAAGATGTGATTGGAAAATTTTTGCGCGAATCTGCAGTGATAGGTACAAAAATACATCAAGATTCTATTAATGCTAAGAATATTTTTGATATGTTGAACCCAGGTTTGACAGATAGATAGAAAAGTGTTCTTAGTTTTGTTTGAATTTAGCATGAAACAAACGCAACTAAGAACAAAAGGTGCAATACCTAACAAGAATATATCTTTTCCGGTTGGAACTGCGTTGGCAGTTAAGAAATACAGCAAAAAACTAGACTTTCTGAATATTTTCTCTCGGTACAAAAAGCGCGGAGTAGGCATCATCGGGCTCATTGAGGCATTGATTACCTATCGTCTTACAGAAAATCAAAGTATTTCTCGCGCGAGTGATTGGATCAATCGCCCAGGTGTGCTAGAAGAATTTGAATTGAATACGTTTGAAGAACGCACTCTTTTTCGAATTCTGGAAAATGTAGGTGATAATTATGAGGAGATTATTCATCTCCTGCAGACGCGCATATTTGTGTTGTATGATTTTCCTCATACTGATGTGAACCTAGATTGGACGAGCTTCGTGCTTTGGGGCACCAAAGCAGAGCTGGGCAGTTATGGATATAGTCGAGCGCATAGACCAGACAAAAAACAAATCACAGTTGGGATTTCCCAACTTTGTGAACCCGTTAACATTCCAATTGGACTGACAGTGCAAGCAGGAAATACGAATGATCAGATGCATTTCAAGCAGACTTTCTTGCAAGTTTGTGATCATCTCAAACCTGATTCTCGTGCTGTATTCGACAAAGGTGCGCAAAGTAAAGATAATACTGATCTTGTGCTTACGCATAAAATGAAATATCTTTCTGCTAAAAAGCTTAATTCTAGCGACGACAAGCGCATAAAAATGTTCAGCAAAACGAAGGAAAATTGTGTTGATGAAGAAAAAGGGATTTATGGGGAGATTATTGAATATCCTAGTCGATTCGATTATTTCTTTTTCTCGGAGCAATTGAAGCGCAACCAAATCGAAGCTAAGCTTCGATTAGCTGAAAGAAAGCTTGCAGAAGCAAAAGAAATACAACATGCATTAAACAAAGGCAAATCTTTACCAAAAAGGTTCCTGCTTAGCAACCCGCTTGTTGACATAAAATATACTTACCAAACAAAGCTCACGCAACTTACTGATGAGCAGGCTAGAAAGCTTGTTCAAAATGCTTCAATCAACGGTCGAGAAGGTTTTTTCTGTCTTGTTTCAAACGAGAAATTGACACTTGAGGAAGCGCTCAAAATTTATCGGATGAAAGACTCAATTGAGAAAGTTTTTCAATCGCTCAAGAATGATATAAATATCAAACCATTGAGAGTATGGACGACAAAAAGTCTTTGTGGAGCAATTCTTATTGGCTTTCTAGCACAACTCATCATATCGCTAATGCGATATGATTACCAAGAACTAAAAAATATTTCACCAAAATTCATTAAAATCAGCCTGATGAATTTGACAGTTACGATTGAATTCGAGAAAAATCAACAGAAACGCATGATTTATTCCAATTTTGATGCAATAAACACTCTGATTTTATCACAAAAGGCAGCAGAAACATAGAAAATCCAACCAAAAATAGCAAACTGTCAAACGATATTTTCTGTCGAAATAGTTGTCAAACTGTCAAACTTGGGCTCTAACTAATCAGATTCTGCAATTTTTTTGCATTTTTTATGACGCTGTTTCTCCTAAAAATTTTGTTGGAAAAAAAAGAAAGCTTTATATAGTATGAAACAAGTAAGCTTACTAAAGTTAATTAATTTAATAAT
>JAUYGA010000144.1 GCA_030690755.1 Nanobdellota archaeon | reverse complement strand
ATTCTTCTATATTTTCTTTGCCAAAATACATTCTGCGGAGTCCTCGGCCAAGTGTCTGTTCAGGCAAAATTTTAGAATCGGAAGCATATGGCCGCAAACCGACAATTGTTACCACATTTTTGACATCCCAACCTTCTTTTAGCATTAAAACAGAAACAATGACTTTATATGGGCTTTCTAAGCTATCTATGTTATTGGCTTGCTTGCGTAATATATCTAATTCTTCTTTACTCTTTCCTGATGTACTTTCTGAAATCTCACCACTTTTATTTGTGTGGATTGTTAAAACAGCACCTTTCAAGTCCGAAAAACTACTTTCAATATATTCTGCAACATCGTCACAGTTTTTTGTGTCATCGGTCATTATGAAAAGAATTGATTTTTTGCCAGTCGGTTCAAGATTTTTATATACTTTTCGCCATTCTTCTATGCCAAGATTAATATAATCACGATATTTTTCACTAAATAAAGAGCTTTGATTCTCTTTTAATTTTCCGAAACTTGCTTCGTCCGGCACAACAGGATTTTTAACTATTCTTTGATGTATTGCTTCAACGAGCGGATAATCTGATATGGTTTGCACAAAGATTGATCCATCATTCTTTTTTGGGGTAGCAGTTAAGTCTATTTGTAAAGCTAATTTTGTACCTTTACCCTTTAAGCGATTATGAATATCTTGAATGGACTTAAACCAAGCCATTTTTTCGTCGTGAATATGATGGGCTTCGTCATTTATTATTATGAGTTCGTCTATATCCCGAACAATGGATCCAAGATCGATTTTTGAATCACTTGTCTTTATAACCGGCTTTTCGCCAAGAAAATATTCGCTTGTGTCTTCGTCGTCAGCACTTACCATGGAAACATCCCCCTCAAAAACTCTATGTATATTAGTTAGAAAAATATTTCCTGTATCTGAAACATTTTTTAGTTCATCTTGTAAATGTAGAGTTACTTGAAAATCATCGTACCAATTTTGTCCCATAAAACCATTGTCAGGCAGAACAGGATCCTGGAAGAAAATTTTTAATCCCTCAAAATCATTTTTAATTCTTTCAAAAACAATAACGTTAGGTGTAATTAAAAGAAAGTTTTTTGCCAGTTCAGAATCTTTTTCATACAACTTATGAAAATAAGCCCATGTGATTATTAAACTTATGACTTTTGTTTTTCCGCTTCCTGTGGCCATTTTTATAACAAAACGGAGCCAGTCTTCAATAAACATTTGAGGGCTTACTATGCCTGTGGAGTTGTAACGAATTAAGTCGTATTTATCTTTTATCTTTGCGACATCATAAAGCCAAACCACTGTTTCAACAGCTTCTCTCTGAGCGAAATAATATTTAAAATTATTAGATACTCCATCTTTGTCGTACAAAATATGTTCTTCCTTAAACCACCAATTCAGAAGTGCCTTAGAAGTTTCACTAGCACCCTCATAATTTTTTGCTCTCCATTCTTTTACTTTTTTGCGAAGTTCTGCAACAAGTGGAGGCAACAATTTTTCATATCCCTGTTCTCGTAAATCTTCATCAGCAGGAAACCACCGAATGTTCGGGTCTAATATCACATATGGATCTTTGGGAAAATTTTTGTGTAGTGCCATACAAAGTAAATAAACTCTCTAAGTGCTCTTATAAAATGGATACTACTTGGTTATTTACTCCTGTCACTGGTAAATAAACTTAATTGCCCTGATTTATCAGCTATACTTTTATTAACTACTTCTTGAGATTTTATTAACCATTTCAGTGGTATATAATCAGAAGTTAAACCATAATACGGAGTATTATGGTTTCGTTCTTTTTCTTCAATGATATTATTGTCTCTTAAGGACTTGAAGTAATAACCTGAAACATTTGATTGAGTTTTATTAAACATTTTTACTATTTCCTTTTGACTAATGAGTTTTTCTGCACTTGCTAAGTATTTAAGTATTGTTTTTTGTTCAGTTGTTAATTTTATTACATTTTCAATTTTTTCCCAACGTTCTTTGCCTAAAAGCAACATTGCTTCATTTACTGACAAAGGCTTGGCAAGTTTTTCAGAATATTGACCCAAAACATCAATAATACTGGCCATAATTGAGCGTATATCTCCATTGTATAAGTCATATATTTTATATATAACTTCGTCCTCTATTGGTTTTATATATGAAGCAACATCATCAGATTTTAGTAATTGCATTCTTTCTTCAAAAGCTTCAATTATTTCAGTTTTACTCAAAGGGTTTAAAAGTAGTGGCGTCTGATAAAAAATACTTTTTACTCTTTGTCTAGCGCTAATTATGTCTTTGAAAAGATTTTTTGGACCTAAAAATAAGAAATAGACATCGGGAGTCTGTAAAATATCTCTAATTTCATCAAAAAAACTGATTGCCGATTCTTTACTTTGTTCGCTTGATAAAATTATATCGAAATTATTAACATGCACTACTAAACCTGAGTATTTTAAACCTTTGATATTATTGGTTTTGAGAAAATTAATTAAAGCTATAAAGTATTCTTCTAGAAGGGTTGCAGATAATTGTATTGGCGAAGTTGTCACTCTTTCTTTTCCAATATCCAAACCAAACCCAAAAGCGGAAACACCTCCAGAAATTGCCATCGTTTGACTAATATCAACAATTTGAGATATTTTTTTTAATAAATCATCTT
>JAUYGA010000142.1 GCA_030690755.1 Nanobdellota archaeon | reverse complement strand
AGAAAAAGTTGCTAAATATACCTTTGTCATTACTGGGCTCATGTCATCGTATTATTCTGTTAGTGTACAAGGAGGAGGGTTATTTGATATTATTCTCAGCTTTGCAATAACTGGTGTAATATGGGGTGGAATCGCGTATGCAATTGCATCTTTCTTCAAAAAAGAGAAATGGATATTTAACGTAACTTCGACTAGTAATGAATTTAGTATAAAAATGGATAAATTAGACGGTGAAAGAATATCCAGGATTTTTGAAAATCATATACCAATCATTCATGATCAAAAAAATGAACTAAAGAATTTAGAATTTAAAACAGAAACACATGAAAAGAAGCAATCATCATTAACTCCAGAAAAATACAATGAATTGGTTAGACTGAAATCTCTACTAGATCAGCAGATTATCTCTGAAGATGAGTTTAAATCTTTGAAGGACAATTTACTTACTAAGTAATGATTAGCTTTTCTAAATATTAATAATGATTTCATTGTATCTCTAAATGATGTAAAACTAAGGCCAAAAAACTCAAAAAGTATTGGCCTTTTTAAATGGGTATAAAATAGGCTTTCCGAGTACAGATATGAGTGCTTTTCGAGGTGAAATATAATACTAAGGTTATCTTCCAATTTCAGTCATGCGAAACAGTTTCAGGCGAAAGAATTTCCAGTAAAACCTTTCATTTTAAAACGTTTTATTATACTATATCAGTATGGTTCAAAAGAGGGACGCAATATGAGCAACATTCCAAAGACGATGTCCACACAACACCCAGACAATGTGAGTACTCCATTCTTTGCATTAAACAGTGTGATGAGTGGTGAAGACGAGATTCAAGAAGCTTTCTACGCATACTCCCATTTAGGTATTCAAGAGCAGATGTGGGATGTTGAAGGAAAAGAAGTCGATCCATATGTGGTCAAAAAACTCTTGAGTAAATATGAAACCTACTTTAGAAAGAACCTTTTGGGTATAAAAAAACGCCTTATCCTTCGTGTTCCAAATCCGGATGTCGAAAAGACCGAAGCCAAGGTTCTTCTCGAAACGTTGGAAAGTATTCCGCGCTCTTACGATGCGAGCGCACTTTTCTATGAAAGACCGATCGTCCCCATTTTTGAAGTCATCTTACCGTTGACATCAAGTGCTCAGCAGTTGTTACTCATACATCGCTATTACAAGCAGTTTGTCAGCGGCAAAGCCCAACAAGTACTTGATGAAAAAGGCACCACCCTTAAACAGTGGATTGGTGATTTTAAACCCGAAACCGTGGAAGTGATTCCATTATTCGAAGATAAGGACAGCATGCTGAATGCTAAAACAATTCTTAAAGAGTATTTTAAAGGCATTGAGGCAGAAGGCATTACTCATCAGCGGGTTTTCTTTGCGCGTAGTGACCCTGCGATGAATTACGGAATAATCAGTGCTATCTTAATAAACAAATTGGCGTTACAAGATATGGCCGTTCTTGAACAGGAAACAGGCATAAAAATTTACCCGATCATAGGCGTAGGTAGTGCGCCTTTTCGAGGACATCTTACCCCAGAACGAATTGACCATGTCCTAAGAGAATACCCCAGTGTGCATACCTTCACAATTCAATCCGCCTTTAAGTATGATCATGACGTTAATGACGTTAAGTCTGCCATTAACATTATCAATAAATCTCAGACATCTGCCCCTCAAAAAATTGATCCTAATATTGCCTTGGAGTTGATTGAACGTTACAGTCGTGCACATGAAACCCATGTCTTAGCGAATGCATCGTTAATCAATCGTTTGGCAAAATATGTTCCTAGCCGGCGGTTAAGAAAACTTCACATCGGTTTATTTGGCTACAGCCGTAGATTAAAAGGCGAGTCCTTGCCACGCGTGATTACCTTTACGGCTGCGTTGTATTCTTTGGGTTGTCCACCGGAGCTCTTTGGACTTGAAAGCTTAAATGATGGTGATTTAGCATTTGTCCGCAAGCACATCGTCAATTTTGATGACGATATCTTAGCAGCACTTAAGTACTACAACCCTTCCTCACCTTGTGTATGTGACCAACTGAAGGTCTTTATCCAAAAGCATTTCCCAAATCATGAAAGTGATGCGAATCATCTCAAAGCAGTTGATTTCATCATTGAAAAAGTAAATTCACATCAACACCACGACCTGGAAGCCCTCATTATTCAAGCGGCTTCATATCGACGATTTCTTGGATAGAATCGATTCATCAATCAAAAGTGCGCTCGCACTTTTTTAATCTTTTAGGAAAGTTCGTTGAAGTCTAGATAAATGTTTTAGTCAAAAGCACCAACCAAAGAATGTAGAGTGGAACTAAATGAATATAAATGGTGAATATAAATTGCAGAATTGATCAATTTCACTTATATTGGATATTGAGGCAGTTGAAAAGGGAGATACATATGAAAGAACAAGTCCGATGGATTTACATATTTAATGGAATCATTATCATGATGCTTTTAGGAACCGTATATTCGTACAGTATTTTTCGAAAATCACTAGAAGAGATGTTTAGGATCGGCTCTGCTGAAAGTGGGCTACCCTACATGGTGGCATTGGGATTCTATGCGTTGTTTATGTTTTTGAGTGGAAAAATGATTGAGCGATTTCATCCTCGTCGCATGATGCTCTTTGGAGGGTTTTTAGTTTCCTTGGGATGGATTTTGTCCTATTTTGCTTCAGGAGTAACACACTTAGTTGTGACTTACGGGATGATTGCCGGAGCAGGTGTCGGTATTGCTTACGGTGTGATTATCAATGTGGTGGCTAAATGGTTTGTTGATAAAAGAGGATTCGCGGTTGGATTGGTTCTGATCGGATTTGGAATGTCACCCTTGATCGTTGCACCGATCGTCCGGAGTCTGATTAGTAATTTTGGCATTATGAACACTTTCTTAACCTTAGGGTTGGCTTATGCCGTTTTGATACCCGTATTAGCTATACCGTTTCGATATCCAAAACAAAATGAGACTGATGGTTTTGACAAGATTCAAAACGTAAGCGGAGATTTAAATAGTTTTACAACAAGTGAAATGGTGAAATCAAAACGATTCAAAGGTTTGTACATTAACTTTATTATCGGAACGATGATTGGATTAATGTTGATTGGTTTGACCTTTGGCATAGGTACGGATTATGTGGGTATGAGTCCGACAACCGTTACCGCCATGATTTCGGCATTCGCTATTTTCAACGGAATGGGCCGGCCTTTCTCCGGATGGCTTACGGAGAGGCTCTCACCGTTAAAATCGATGTTAATATCCTATGGACTAATCATGATTGCATCCGTAATTATGATCATATCACAAGGCAGAATGCCGGTATTGTATTTTGTTGCATTCGCCATGTTTTGGTTCAATCTTGGCAGTTGGCTCGCCATTGCACCAACGACAACGATTCTATTTTTTGGTGCGAAAAACTATTCGCAGAATTACTCCGTGGTATTTACGGCCTATGGCATAGGAGCTATCTTGGGAGTTTTAACCTCAGGGGTATTTATAGATATCGTTAGAAATTACTCGATCCTTTTTTACTATATTTTCCTTTTAGGTCTGATAGGGGTTTTTGTTTGTTCGACGATGCTGAAAGATCATAGCAGAAATACAGTATGAAGATTTTTGAAGGTCGCGTATCCGTTTCATGACCAATGAACGATAGGGGAGTGATAATGCAATTAATTCCTATATCGGACATTTTCTCATTAAATACCAGTTCGACACAGATTAGTCCTGTGCAATTATCATTAAAATAAGAGAGAGAAATTTCCAATGGGAACTGTGATGCAATAAATAAGAGTGGAATAAAACAGCTATGTTCAAAATGGTTATTGATGGTAAGGTAGTTTAAGTTCTCAACCCTTACCGATTATTTGCAATTTGCGATTATTTTCTTTTGGTTTCTTTCAAGAAACTTGAATGAATTGACAAACTTCCGGAAATGTATTAAGTTATATCAAGATGGCTCGCATACGATAATCAGACAGAGTCATGTAGGTATTAACACGCTGAGATTGACTGGTTACATGGGTTTTTCTTTTTTATTGCTTGTAACTTCTTGTCCAGAAACTTAAAATAATCAGCCTTTTATATAAATGTATCATAAAATATGGTTTCTTGCTGAATAGAGAGGAGTTATGGTTAATGAAAGTATTTGAAAATCGAACAATAGTATTGTTGTCCAAGCATGGAAAAGAAAAAGCCATTCAACCGATCATGGAATCAGAAACAGGCTGCAACTTTATAGTTGAAAATCAGTTTGATACCGACACATTAGGTACATTTACTCGAGAAATCACTCGAGAAAAATCGCAACTCGAAACGGCTAGAGAGAAGATAAAGATTTGTATGGACTGGGCAAACTCAGAAATTTCAATAGCAAGTGAAGGAAGTTTCGGTCCTCATCCGATGTTTCCGATTCCTTGGAATGTTGAGATTATACTTCTTTACGATAAGCGTGAGAACTACGAAATTTTTGGAATTTACAAAGGCCCAGAAACAAATTTCGATCATATAATTACTTGTGACTGGGACGAAGCAGTGAAATTTGCCCAAAAAGTCGGTTTTCCGGAGCACTTCTTGATACTGCGACCCAGCAATGATAGAGGGAAACCGGTAATAAAAGATATTGACACCATTGAAAAATTTGAGAAAGCATTTAAAAAATGTAAGACAAGATCTTTAACAAGGAATGTATTCATCGAAACAGACATGAGAGCACATGCCAATCCAACGCGAATGAAAAACATTGAACTGGCAACAAAAGATCTTGTGAAGAAGTTGAATAATTTCTGTCCTAAATGCGGATTCTACGGATTTGTAGTTTCCGACGTGTTAAAAGGATTACCCTGTGGATTGTGTGGATTGCCTAGTGATTTAACAAAAAAATATATCTACAGTTGTCACAAATGCAGCCACAAGGAAGAAGAAGTTCATCCACACGGTGAAGTTGCTTCACCTCAGTATTGCCATAACTGCAACCCCTAACTAAAGTTAAATCAACAATCCGATAAATCTACTTTGCAGTTTTCCAGCAAATTTGATCAAAGAACTGACATCTGAAAAGCTTTGTATTTTATACTAATCTATATGACAACTAGACAAGGAATCAAATTCATATGAGTACTATTAGTGATCTAATCAAACTTGAAAACATATCTATTATCGTGTCTAACAGAAAACAGGCAACCCCTACTGAAATTTTTAGTGAAGTTTTGCATCTGCTGCAACATTATTTTAACGCAGACTGGTGTATTTTAAGAATACTTAATGATTTAAATCAAAATCTTGAAATAGTAGAATGCACGGGATTATTAAGTGGTGAGTATAGCAAGCTAAAGCAGTTATCAACATCGAATTGGGTCTACTCCAAACTTGTAGATCAAAGAGAACCCATAGAAATTAATGACCTAAGAAATGAATCACAATACAGCAGTGATATATATGTTGATTGCGGTATTTTGTCGTTTATTGCTGCACCAATCATTTCGAACAACCGAACGATTGGATCGATTAAAATCTACAACAAGAAGGTCAGAACATGGGAAAAAAATGAAACAGCATTTTTAAGTATTGTAGCTTCTCAGTTGAGTATAACCTTATCCAATTACGAGTTGCTCAACAGTTTCAGAGATAACTACCAAGCTACTGTATCCACGATCATTAAGTTACTTGAAATAAAAGATCGATATACGGCCGGACACTCCAACAAAGTGGCACACTATTCGATTTTAGTAGCGGAACTACTACACTTAAGCAAACAGGAGATTAAAACACTTGAAATTGCCGCGGTTTTTCATGATATTGGGAAAATTGTCATTTCAGACAAAATATTAAACAAAAAGGGCAAACTTAGTAAAGTGGAATTTGATGAAATAAAGAAACATCCAGTCAATGGAGCTACTGTGCTCCGTGCGGGTGGATTTCATGATAGTATTTGCGAGATTGTTGAGCAACATCATGAACGTTGGGATGGTAAAGGATATCCATTTGGGATATCTGAAAACAACATCCACTTGAGTGCGCGCATTATTGCAGTAGTTGATGCTTATGAAGCAATGACCTCGGAAAGACCATATCACATCATTAAGTCACATGATGAAGCCATTACAGAAATAGTTCAATGTACTGGAACTCAGTTTTGCCCAACAGTTGTGGATGCCTTTATATCTCTGAGAATAGAGAATTTTTAATTCGTTTCTGTTCGTACAATTACATAGCGAGTTGTTTCTCAAAATCAGTTTTGATGGATATTCAGAAGTAAGATCAATATGTTTCAATTTAATTCCGAAATTTAACGGCGAAATTTAATCGTAAATTTAATTATACTATGTATGGTAGTTGAATTGAGTAGGGGAAACTATAAAGTGAAATATTTTCTGTTGAACAAAAACGAGCAATGGGTCATTTCGTGTTATTTGAGAAACTTTGAGTCGAAATAGTTGTTTTTTTTGATGGTCAGTTCAATTTATGGTCGAATTTCATACCTACCAAGATTTGCAAGACAAAATAATCTTCAATGTGATACAACATCTTTTACTTCGGTACTTACCGAAGTTTTTTTATATGCTAATTTACAAGTATAGAGGTGTGCAATGGCCAAGAGTAAATGGGATCAAGTCAAATCGAAGTTACATCTTGTCGAAAAGTGGGCAAGAGATGGTTTGCGTGAAGATCAGATCTGTAAAAACCTTGGTATATCGGTCACTACCTTGGAAGTCTATAAGAAACAGTACCCTGAAGTTGTTAAGGCTTTAAAAAAGGGGAAAGAAACCCTGATAACTGAATTAGAGAACGCTCTAATCAAGAAAGCCTTGGGATATGAATATGAAGAGAAAAAGGTTTATACCAAAACCGAGAACGGAAACTCCGTCACTTATACCGAAATCACCAAGAAACATCAGCCACCGGATACTGGAGCGTTGTTTGGTTTATTAAAGAATAAAGACCCTCAAAACTACTCCGATAATCCACAGATGTTACAGCTGAAACGTCAGGAATTAGAACTCCGTGAACGACTAGCGAAAGCTGAGGAGTGGACGTGAGTAAGGTTCAAACCTTAGCGGACTTCTATAAGAGTCATGAGTGGAGAAGCATACGACAATCGCTGATGATTCAGCGCAGCCATCCGGCTAAAGGATTGCTGTGTGAGCACTGTAAAGAAGTGATCCTTAAAGACATTGACTGTATTGCGCACCATATCAAAGAATTAACACCTTCCAATGTCCATGATGCCACCATCGCATTGAATCCAGGCAATATCCTATTGGTTCATCATCGATGTCACAATGCCATCCATGAACGATTCGGAACTGCATCTGTACAAAAGGTCTACATCGTCTATGGTCCACCGTTATCGGGTAAGACCACCTATGTTCGAGCAAGCAAAGGACGCAAAGACCTTGTCCTTGACCTCGATGAACTGTATCGGGCGATCACCTTGTTACCACCATATGACAAGCCAACGGAACTGGCCTTGAATATCTTCCAACTAAGAGTTGTCTTACTGGATCAAATCAAAACAAGGACCGGCAAGTGGTCGCAAGCGTGGATCATCGGTGGCTATCCCAACTTCGTGGAGCGAGAACGACTCGCCCAACAACTCGGAGCTGAGCTGATCTATATCGAAGCAACGAAAGATGAATGCGTTCGAAGATTACTTGAAGACAAGGATAAACAGTACGTCCAACAGGACTGGCTGAATTATATCCACGATTGGTTCCTGAAGTTCACTCCGACTCCCCCCCGGTCTGAATTTCAGGGAACCGAATCGGGAACTGGAGAGGGGACATCAAATGCACGCAGACCAAAAAATTGAGATTTCCTCAAAAGTTTAGAGAAAAAACACGAAACTAAATAGTTTCACCAAATATTTCGAATGCAGATTTTATTTTTTCTGCCAAGTCTTCTTCGAACTTCATTGCCAGATCTAGCTCGATTGCTTCCTGCTTTGTCCAAGAATATTTGATTAGAAAACCAGGACAAATATTAAGATTCCCATACTTTTTACTTAGAATTTTTGAAGCTATATCCTTTTGATCAGATGAAAGAATCAGACCAACTTGTTCAAAATTATTAAAACTTTTCTCAAACTCAACTCTCTTAATTTGCTTCAGATTTACGTAATTTTTCTTCCAATATTTAATGAGACAGTTAGATTCACTGTAAACACATTCCGTAAGATT
>JAUYGA010000140.1 GCA_030690755.1 Nanobdellota archaeon | reverse complement strand
GGCCAAGTCATGAGAAAGACAGGTGGTAAGGCAACGCCTAAAGAAGTCAACGAGATAATAAAGAAAATCCTAAGCTAAAAAAATTTCTTATTTCTTGTTCCCGAAGTAAAAATACTTCTCAATGCTGATGTCGCTTGGATTTGTAGGTTTTGAAGCTGCTTGCGGTTGCGCAGCTGGCTGGACAGGCGCGGCAGCTGGTACTGGAGCTGCTTCTTTCTGTACTGGTTCTGGCGCGGCTCTTGCTTCTGGCTGGAAACTTGCAGGAGCGCTTGGCGCAGCAAATGTCCTTTCGGGTTTGGCAGCTGCTTGTATTTGCATCTTGCTAAGCTCTGTTCTGATTGATATCATCTCTGAAAACAATTGGTCAACCTTGTATTTGACTGCTCCAACTTCTTTCATGAGAACATTATGGCTCATCTCAAGCAATTTGGTATACTCATCTGCTGGTCTTGCTTCGGCGCTTGCTGCTTTAGCTGCAGTTGAAGATGGTTGCATTGTTCCATAAATCATCTCTTTTGCTCTTTTTTCAGCTTCAAGATAAGAAGCAGCTGTTCCAGTCTTCATAAGGTGCGATGCCAGCTCGCTTACTCGCTGGTTTTCTTTAAATTCTTCATCAAAATTCATTTTGGCCTCTTTTAATAGTTTTTTAGTTATTTATAGCTGTTTACAATCCCTCTTTTTATAATTCTGAAGTAACAATAATATTTAAAGATTGTGGAAATGAAGAATATAGAAGAATATTTGGAAAAATTAGAAACTAAGACCTTGAATGAATCAATAAAACATATTCTACCGACAAATACCGCTATTTGCTCCTGTCAAAATTCCAACTTTTGTTCCGTCGATGTCAGTCAATGCCTTTTTAGCAGCCTGACCATCTCTTAGTATTAATTTATCCGTTCCAATAAATAACTCAACTGCACCATGTTTTGCTGGAACTGTATAAGTAAAAATTTGTTTTACATAAATTCTTACTCCACCAAGAGTTTCTGTTGCTCCTGCAGCCATCTGCTTTGATTCACCATTTACAGTAATCATTGCTGTTGAAGGTGTTACATCTACGTTTACACCAACAATATTAACAACAGCATGTGTTCCTTCTACATCCACTGTAGCTGTATCTCCTGCAGCCATCATTTTTTGAATGCCACCACCATAAAGGACTAGACCAGTATCTGTGAATGCGTTTAATTCTCCTGTGTTTGCGCTGAATGTCCAATCCTTCCCAAATAAGGTTATTTTTTTATTACGTAATTTTGTCGTATCAACCGCCGGCGAAAAAGAAACTTCTGCTGAATAATTATATTGCCTGCCGCTCAAACGTATGCTTAATGTAGGGTCATCAAGATAGTCTGGCGTTTTATCAAAAGTAACAGAAGCTTGTCTTATAACTTTAATTGTCTGCATTACATCAATACTTGTTCCGTCTGTATCTATTATTTTTTGCTTTGCCAATAAATTTGGAAGATCAAAATTTGTAAAGGCCTCTTTCGTTGCGGTAAACAGATCTTCTTTATAGAGTTTTTTTGTCGGAGTTTCTATTGCCGCTCCGCCATCTACTGCAGTTGTTGGTGTTCCTGAAATAATCACAGTTTTTGCCAATGCAGAACTTGGTGCTACAAATATCTGATAGTTTGCTGCATCGCCTGGATGATACAGTGTTGTCACGTCAGATTCTGTATTGTACTTAACATAAGTGCCATATTTTGTAACCGCTCTCTTTTCATAAGATGTTCCGACACTAAAAAGCGCCAGATTGCCATTAACATTTCCAGATGGCACATCTATCTGCATATCATAAGAGGTTGACGCTCTCATGCTGACATTTAGATATATTGCAGATTCCAGGTTTGTACCAGACGCCTCTTTTATTTTAATAATTTTTGAAGAGGAGTAATCTTCATCAGCAGGCAATTCAATCAAAGCACCACTTTTCGTTAAAATTTTATTTGTAATTTTTGCCGAGTCTGCCAGATAAACTTTGGTAGTGTCATTTGCATATACCCTAAATTCATAATTATACCCATCAAGATTTAAAACAGTGTAATTATAATTTCCATTATTTGTTAGGTTCAATCTTATAGTACTTGACCCTGCAGCCACATTCTGAATCTTTATAATAGGTGTTGAAGCATCTAACAAAATTTGCTTTAGTTGAAATATGTATGAATATTCATTAGTACCAATAACAAATCTGTCATTTTCAGCAAAACCATTGCTTGAAACATGTAAACTATACGAGCCGTCGCTTAAAGCAATTTTTGCATCACCTGAATACTGAGAACCACTCATAATTGCAGTGCGATATTTTTGCCCGTTCTTGTTTGTAAATTCAAGAGAGAGTCTGTCTTCAGCGCTCGGATAAAATTTCATAATATCTCGGCTTGCATCTTCCAGAGAAGGTGTAACTCCAGTAAACATCCATTTAAACGAGTCGAAAACAGGATCGATGTAGGAATCCCCTATTTTCAAATATTTAGCTTGCGGAGTTCCTGCATAGGGCATCACTGTAACTGTAAGCTTTGATACCTTACAAGATTGTTGTGATACTGTTTTGCATGCGCCATTCTGGCACATTGTTCCTGAAGGACATTCATAAAATGGAGATATTGACATTGGCTTGTTATTATCGCAATAAAACTCCCTTAGCAAATTTTTGTTGGTTG
>JAUYGA010000139.1 GCA_030690755.1 Nanobdellota archaeon | reverse complement strand
TACAGTCGGAACCGTCTTATCCAATGCAACATTTATTGTCTTTGTTGCTTCTTGGTTATCTAATGAGTCTATTGAATAATATGATAATGTGACATTTCCTTCCTGCGTTATTGGAACTATTGCAACATTTCCTGCAGTGTTCACTTCAAGATTTGCGCCATAAGTATAATTTACATAAACAGGAGTAGCAATGCCATCTAAAGCTGTCAAAGTTATATTGAAATCAGAAGTGTGCCATGCGCCGTCATAATCATCAGTTGTCGTAGCAGCAGTATTATCAATCGCAAAATTATTAGGTGAAGCTGCTTCTGTTGTCGCTTGCGAATCATTTGCAGCGACTTTTATTCTGTATGTTCCTAAGTCTGCATAATTTTGAACATCAAGATATTCTGAACCATCATTTGTTGTTGTCAATAAAGTATCATACCAAGTTATGCCTGAATCATTTGAATAAAATAAACCAATTGTCAATGCATCTCCATCAGCATCTGTTGCAGTCCAAGTGATTGTATGATTCAAAACAGAACTCCATGTCTCTGTACCAAGTGGAGCTGTTAAATTCACTTCAGGAATTCTATTCAAATTCGTAATAGTAATTGGAACAATCTCAGAATCATTCAAAGAACCATCAGTCAAATCAAAAGTTACATTATAATCTCCAGATTGTGTGAAGTTAGGCATCCATGTGAATGTTTGTGTCAATGGATTGAATGTTGCGCCTGCTGGCAAATTTGATGCAGAAAATGTCAAAGCATCATTATCAAGATCAGAACCATTTACAACAAAAGTAAGTGTGCTATTCTCAGCAATAGTCTTCGCGCCAATTGCACCCAAAACAGGAGGTCTGTTATTATTTCCAACAATAATCTCAACATAAGTTGTAGCATTGTCAAAACCATCTGTAACTCTTACCGACGTATTATATGAACCTATATCAAAAAATCCTGGTGATACTGTGAATGTTAATATTGAACCTATTTGTGATTGAGAAACAAAAGCTGGAAGACCTGTTACAGTAAAAACCAAAGTATCATCTGTATCTGCATCTGTTGCAGTAACTGTAACTTGCGTTGTTGCATTTTCCTGAACAGAAACTGTTTGAGGAGCATCAATTGTAGGCGCTCTGTTTGAATTTCTTACACTGATTGTAACATCCTCTGTCACAGCAGGATTAACACTGTCGCTTACAGAGAATGTTATCGGATATGTTCCATTAGAACCGAAAGCTGGAGTCCAGCTGAAAACATGAGTTATTGGATTAAAATTTGCTCCGTCTGGAAGATCAATTACGCTGTACTGCAATGAATCAAGATTGTCATCAGAAGCATTGACTATGAATTGGACATTTGTGTTTTCAAGAGCAATCAAGTCAGCTATTGCCTGAACTACAGGAGGAACTTGAGCCTGTCCTGGAGCAACACACTGATTATTTATGCAGTTTTGTCCTGCTGGGCATGAAGGATTATTGTATTGGCATCCTTGAGGCTGCGTTATCTCATCAGCAATACACTGATTATTTGTGCACGTGAAACCGCTTGAACATGGAGGATTATTATAAGAACATCCCTGATTTACTACAGGCTGTCCTGGAGTAGTTGTTGATTCTTTTGTCAAATAAACATTAATTGAATCTGTAGCATATGCATAATATGCTTGACTTTGTGTCAAATAACCTGCTTTAGAAACCTGAACAGTGTACTGTCCTTGCACAACTCTTGTGAATGTCACAAGACCATTTGAATTTGTTGTTTCTGTATCGACAGCAGAATTTCCTGAGAATGTCAATGCGACAGTTGCGCCTTGCAAAACAGTTCCTGCAACCTGATCAAAAATATTTACTGTCAATGAGAATTTTTGTTTCTCCATTGAGATTGTGATTTCAGCATCTTGCTGTATTGTGAATGATTTTGTGTCTGTTGGATAACCTGATTTTGTTGCAGTATAAGTGTAAGTTCCAGCAGTCAAACCAGTAATGTTAGCTTTCCCATTTGCATCAGTTGCAGCCTGATAATTTCCCGGCATCAAAGTTATTGCAACACCTGGAATTCCTGCTTGAGTGATTGAATCAACAATTTTGAATTTTGCTGTTCTTTGATTAACAGTTATTGGATTCACATTAATATCAATAGATGAAGAATCGGCAACATTTCCTGCCGCGCATCTTGCGTCGTTTGCAGCGCCAGTCAATTTAACAGTATAAAGAGTTGATGCAGTTACACCTGCAGGAGCTGTCCATGTTGTTGTGAAAGCATTAGCATTTGTTGTTCCTGAAACAAGAGCAACATTCTGAGTTCCAACTAAAGTTGCGCCATTATAAGTTTCTACAGTCAATGTGGTAGGAATTGCAGTCAATGAACCAGCGCCATCTGCATAATTGCTTATTTTTGTGCCGCTGATTGTTACCGAATTCCCAGTCATAGGATGAGTATTAGAAGAAACAACATTGTTTATTAGAGTATAACAATTTCCTGAAGGTCTTGCGCTAAGAACCCTTGTCTGCTTCTGAACTTTTGATTGGACAGAATTTGCGCATTGATTATCAATAACATCAGTTGTTACAATAACATTGTATTGACCAGGAACTGAAGGAGTCCATGTGAATGCAAGGTCCTGAACCTGGTCCATATATAGATTAACATTTTGCGAATCTGAATAAACAGAATTGCCATTTGCATCTGTTACACTAACAGTTATCCTTGTCAAAGCAGAATAATAATCTTGATATGCGCTTGGTTTATATTTTGGTATCTTGTCTACGCTATAAAATGCGCTTCTTGTTGAAGCATCATTAGAAGCGCGAACATTGATTATGACTGGAATATTTGGCTCAACTTCATTGATTACAGAAAAATCATCAATATTTGCTCTGCAATTCTGACCGCGATTGAATGTCACATCTGAACTTGTTGCTCCTGTTCCTCTCCATGATGGATTAGAGGATTTTGGCAAAAAGCCGTTTGCAAAGAAATAAAGACCATAATAATATTGTGATTCTCTTACTGTAGGATAAGTAACAACTCTGGTATTTCCTGTCGCTGCATAGATTTTTTCGCTGCCAGCAACAACCTGAGCGCATGTTGAATCAGCGCAAGTGTATCTTACAATCTGAACATTGTTGACAGGACTCCCGCTCGCATCCTTAAAAGTATAAGTTACAGCAACTTCTGCATCAGATACCATTGCAGTAAGAATAAAGATAAAACTAACTAAGACAAAAAGAACGCTTGTTTTCTTTAGGTTTTTATAATTCATTTTTTAACTGTTTCCTTAATAAATACTAAAATTTATTCTACTGTTGTAAAATTTGAATCTGTCTGAACATCATCACTGATGGTTCCGTCATTGCCGCACATTTCTGTGAGAACATTGCAAGTATCAGCATTAGGATCTGCTAAAGTATCATCTACTGGAGGTGTTACAGGAGGTGTTACAGAAACTGCCGGAACTGGTGAAGAACTTCCACCGCCGGAATTGCTAATAAGTGCATAAAGAGCAACTGCGCCTAAAACATAAACAATAACTTTACCACCTTTGTCTTTTTTCCCAGAAGCCTGAGGAACCTGAGCAGTTTTTCCATAAACATCAGTCTGCGACTGTGTTAGTATTGCTTGTGTTGATGTAGCTGTAGGAACATATAATGTTGATGTTGCAGCGACAACGTTTTCTAAATTATTTGTCTGAGGAACTTGATTTACTTTTCCTAGCAACTCATCGCAATTTAATGCAGGATTTTTCAAACTGTCCATAAGGCAATCTATGCCAGGAGTCTTAGAACCTTGATACATTTCAACAATACCGGAATTATTTTCTGTTGCAGCATTTTGAACTTCCTGAGCTGTAACTCTTGCTGGAAAATAAGCAGAAAATGCTGTGTAAGCAGACAAAAATGCTGTTGCTGCTAGCATCTTCAATGGAGAATAGAATCTGTTAGGTTTGTGAGGTTTAGCTGAGGTACTATAACTGCCACTGCATAAATCAGACAATAACTCTTGAGAAACTATCCCAGCAAGTGGAGAATCTGAGCCGTTAGCATCGATAGGTTTACCTGTAGGACTATAACTGTTCATTTTTACCCCCAAACTTAATCTTAGATTAGTAAGACTAATTTGAAATTAATATATGTAAATCCACCCAACTTTTTATCTAAAACCTTGGAAAAACGCTGGCATTTATAAATCTTTCGGTTATTATCACTAAGCAGTTACAGAAGATAGAGGTTTTATTGATGCAAAGACATCATCATCCAAGCAACCCTACTTATATTGTATCTAATCTATTGTATCTAATCTGATGTATTATTGATATTATAGTCTGCCACAAATTCATATCGCATCTTTTATCCGGCTGAAAAAACCCTTGCGCTTCTCAACTTTTCCGCCGCCTTCCATCTCAAATTCTTCAAGAAGCTCTCTTTGTTTTTTTGTAAGATTTTCTGGAACATGAACAACAACAGAAACATATTGGTCGCCGACAGCATACCTATTAAGGTAAGGGATTCCTTTTCCGCGCATCCTGAAAATTGTGTTTGATTGCGTCCCTGCAGGAATCTTTAATTTTGCTGTACCTTTCAAAATCGGAACTTCAATCTCGCCGCCAAGAACTGCTGTCACAAAAGAAATAGGAACTTCGCATTTCAAATCATTTCCTTCCCTTACAAAAGTGTCATGCTGCTTAATGATAAAAGTCACATAAAGATTGCCATTATGCCTGCCGCTCATGCCAGGTTCTCCTGCTCCTTCCATCCTTATGCTCGAACCGGTTTCTATACCTGCAGGAATTTTCACATTTATTGTTTTCTCAACATCAAGTTTCCCAAGACCTCTGCATTTCTTGCATGGCTTTTCAATTATTGTTCCGCTGCCGCTGCATTTTCTGCACGGCATTGTTGTTGATAATGAAATACCGAAAGGAGTTCTTTGCAATCTTTTGATATAACCTGCGCCATTGCACTCAGAACATCTTGTAACACCAGATTTATTTTCAGCGCCTGTGCCGTCGCATTTTTCACAAAGCTCTTTCTTTTCGACTGTGAATTTTTTTTCAGCGCCAAAAGCAGCCTCTTCAAGAGTTATCTCCATATGATACTGCAAATCTGCGCCTCTATGGGACCTTCTTTTTCCGCCGCCAAAGAAACCTTCAAACAAATCTCCGAAATCAAAATCAAAACCTTCAAAATCAAAGTCAAAATTAGAAGCATCCATCTTTGAGAAATCAGCGCTGCCGAACTTATCAAAATGAGCGCGAGCCTTATCATCTGCCAGAACTCTGAAAGCTTCGCTTGCTTCCTTGAATTTTTCTTCAGCATTAGTCTCTTTACTGACATCTGGATGATATTTTTTAGCTAACGCTTTGTAAGCTTTCTTTATTTCTTCCTTTGAAGCGTTTCTTCCTATTCCTAAAATCTTATAATAGTCTTTTTCTGCCATAAGCGCAAACTTTCGATTGTTATTTAAAATTCTTTCCAAAATATATATGTGCATAGCATCTTCTCAACTCAGGGTTGCACCCTTGAGGAGCCCGCGTTAGTGAGGGACACTCGTTTTACTCGGTCCCTCTCCACGAAATGGATACAACCCCCTGCAACGCTCGTCAATTGTTTTGATTAAGGAATTTTGACCTTATGATGCTATGCACACATCAACAGTTTTAATTTATTTCTTTTTCTTTGCAGACTTCTTTTTTTCAGTCTTTTCTTCGCTGAAATCCGCGTCAACAACCTTGCCTTTTTTCTTCGGCTTTTCATCATTGATCTCTTCATCAGGCAAGTCGTCAGGATTTACAAACTCAGGTCCGTTTGGACCGCCACCCATTCCTGCAGAGTTCATATCCGCCTGGTCCTTCGTTGCTTTTTGGTAAAGCTCTGTTGATGCCTGCTGTAAAAGCTGGTTTATCTCTTCCATCTTTTTCTTCATTGCTTCTGCATTTTTTGGCTCTTCATTAGACAATTTGCGCAACTCTTCGATTTCATCTTTGATTTTCTTTATGCTTTCTTCGCCAACTTTGCCTTCATAATCCTTGAGCAATTTCTCAGATGTATATAGTATTGTGTCTGCCTCATTGAAGATTTCAATCTCTTCACGTCGTTTCTTATCTTCATCTGCATGCTCTTCTGCAAGCTTTCTCATTTTTTCTATCTCTGCATCATCAAGTTTCTGAGAGGCAGTTATCTTGATTGACTGTTCTTTGCCTGTGCCAAGATCCTTTGCAGAAACGCTTACAATACCATTTGCGTCGATATCAAATGTGACTTCAATCTGAGGTACCCCTCGAGGCGCAGGAGGTATTCCAACTAGATCAAAGCGTCCAAGCAATTTGTTGTCAATAGCCATTGCTCTCTCTCCTTGGTAAGATTGTATAGTTACTGCATGCTGGTTGTCTGCAGCTGTTGAGAATATCTGGCTTTTCTTTGTCGGGATTGTTGTATTTCTGTCTATTAGTTTTGTGAATACTCCGCCAAGAGTCTCTATTCCAAGCGAAAGAGGCGTGACATCAAGAAGCAAAACATCTTTTACTTCTCCAGCAAGAACACCTGCCTGTATTGCAGCGCCCATCGCTACGCATTCCATCGGGTCAACGCCATGCTCTGCTTTTTTGCCGATGAAATCTTCGACAAATTTCCTGACAATCGGCATTCTTGTTGGCCCGCCTACCAAAATTATCTTATCAACTTCTTTTGGCTTTAAGCCTGCATCATCAAGCGCCTGCTGAAGCGGCTTTACGCATTTTTTTATAAGCGGATCAATCAACTGCTCAAGCATTGACCTATTCAACTTGAAAGTAAAATGTTTTGGCCCTTCTTTATCTGCGGTCAGATAAGGCAAATTAATTTCTGTCTCAAATGTTGTAGATAGCTCAATTTTTGCTTTTTCTGCAGCTTCTCGGAGCCTTTGCATTGCCATACTGTCTTTTGATAAGTCTAGGCCGTCTGTTTTTTTGAATTCTGAAACCAGATAGTCTATCAATGTTTTATCCATGTCTGTTCCGCCAAGTTGAGTATCTCCGCTTGTGGATTTGACTTCAAAAACACCGTCGCCGAATTCCATCACTGTAACGTCAAGTGTTCCTCCACCCAAATCAAAAACAAGAATCTTATAGTCTTTGTCTGCTTTGTCTATTCCAAAAGCAAGCGCTGCTGCAGTCGGCTCATTGATTATTCTTACAACTTCCAAACCAGCGATTTTTCCAGCGTCTTTTGTTGCCTGCCTTTGATTGTCGTCAAAATATGCAGGAACAGTTATTACTGCCTTCTCAACTTTTGTTCCTAGAAATTCTTCTGCATCCCTTTTTATTTTCTGAAGTATTGAAGCAGATATCTGTTGAGGAGTGTATTCCTTACCAAACATCTTGTATTTGTGGTTTGTTCCCATCTTTCTTTTTACTGCCTGGATTGTATTATCAGGATTAGTTATTGCCTGCCTTCTTGCAGGTTCTCCGACTAGTATCTGGCCTGCTTTTGTGAACGCAACAACTGATGGAACAGTTTTTCCAGCAATTGTCGAGCCTTCAGCGCTAGGAACTATCGTAGGTCTGCCCGCTTCAAGGACAGCAGCTGCGCTGTTTGATGTTCCAAGGTCTATACCAATAATTTTTTCTGTTTTTGTCTGATTTTTTGTTTCAGTTTTTTTACTTGCCATTTTTTCCTCCTATATCCTTATCTTTTAAGTTTGACGCGCGCGCATTTTATGCCGCAGATTTGGATTGTGATTTTTTTTATTTATTTTTTTTGAATTTTTGATTGAATTTTTGATTTACTTATTTTCGAATAATACTCATCATACTTCTCAAGATCCTGTATTGTCAAAATCTCATAACTCAAAATTTTCTGAAGTTTTTTTGCATCAGGAATCAAATCTTTCAGTTCGCCTCCCTGAATTGTAGGATGCGATTTCAGGTATAGGTTCCATTGCCTTATTGATTCAGGATCTTTCTCATTGACAAAATAATTTAATGTGAACCATATTGAAACAGCCTCGCCATGATTCATGCAAGGATTTCCAATCCTGCAATGCGTCGGCTTGACTGAATGTATCGAGCATTCTTTTTTCCTTTTATTGAAAAACATGCAAGGCCCGAAAGGCTTTGAAAATGAAACTGTTTTGACTTTGAATGCTTTTGTGTTGAATTTTTCTGATTCAACAAGACATTTTTTTTTCAGTTTTTCTTCGGTTATTCCTAAAAAGTCTGCGATTCTTTTTAGTTCGTCTTCGAAAATATAGCATGAGTCTAGGCTGCAGCACTTTCCGCATTTGTTGCATTTGACTAATGCAATCACATTCTCTGCAGGGGTTTTTCTTGAAATTGCAGTCATTTTATTTTCCTTTTTGATCATGCATCATTCTTTTCTGGACAGAGATTTATTTTCACTTTGGCTGGCCTGATAACAAAACCATTGAATTCATATCCTTTCTGAAGCACTTCAACAATCTCTTCATCAGCAAAATCTTCACTTTTCTGTTGCATTACTGCTTCATGAATTTCTGGATTGAATTTGCATTTTGTTTTTATTTCAGATAGGCCTTCTGAATTTAGTATCTTTAGCAGCTGCGCATTAATCAGTTCAAAACCAGAGTTATTACTGTTATGACTAATGCAATTATTGTTTGGAGATTTGTTTGACAGTTCATTAGCTGATTTTAGAGCAACCTCAAACGTGTCAAGGACAGGCAAGATGCTTTTGATGAGTTCCATTTTCCCAAGCAGGCTTACTTTCCTATTTTCTTTTTCTGATCGTTTCTTGTAGTTTTCAAATTCTGCCTGAAGCCTTTGAAGATCGTTTGTCAGGTCTTTTATTTTGTCATCACTGCTGCTACTATGAGTTAGATCATCATACTTCTCTAATTCATCCAATACAGCTGTTACTTCTGTCAAATCTTCATTCTTTTCAGTTTCAGTTTTTTCCTGATTTTTATGTTCCTGATGTTTTGCTTGCTTTTCTTTTTTCATTGTTTCACATCACACAATTGAATATCCTGTTGAGTGTTAGAGTCAATATTCGACCTTAAAAGTGACATTTCAACCCCCTTACTTTCGTTGACTTTAAATCAACAGAATGCAGGTTATATCAACATGTTTATATATCTTTCGGTTTCAAATAGAAAAGTTTATATAATCTCCCGGAATAATCGTCTTTAAACAGTTCAGCGGAATTCAAAGAAACAAATAAGGAAAAAATATGATAATCAGAAACAGATACCAAAGAATAACCATAATCCGAAGTGAAAAACCAAACGAAAGAAATGTAAATAATGATCTCCAATGGTTTGGCACATCACTAGGCCTGTTCAATCTAAGGGACAAAGACAAATCATGTTTCCGCGTCTTTATAGAACTGATAAGAGCAGCAAAAAAACAAGAACCAATATCAAGCGATGAGATAGCTGCAAGACTTAAACTCTCAAGAGCAACAGTAATACACCACATAAACAAACTGACTGATTCTGGATTTGTCGCAGTGGAAAAAAACCGATACATCTTGCGAGTCAGCAATCTAAGAAATCTAGTGGATGAGTTAAGCGAAGATGCTGAAAGGACACTAAAAGACTTAAGAGAGATAGCA
>JAUYGA010000126.1 GCA_030690755.1 Nanobdellota archaeon | reverse complement strand
TTTATATTTTTTATTTTTTTTATTTAAAAGTTTAAATCATTCCTAGTTTTGTGGCAACGTCTATTGCAGGTTTTTCCTGAGAGAACTTCACATAGGCTTTCTTTTCGCCTTTAGTTATTGTTGTTTGTACTGAAACAACTTTTGTTTCATAAAGTTCTTCTATTGCTTTTTTTATTTCGCTTTTTGTTGCTTTTTTGTCAACTATGAATATCAATTTATTTTCAGATTCCATAAGTCTTATTGATTTTTCTGTTGATGACGGATATTTGATTACTTCTGTAGCTTGTTTTTTTTCTTTTTCTCGTGTGCTTGTTTTTGTTCCTTGCATTTTTGTTTCCGTTTTAACTGTTTTTTTATTCTTAGTTAATTTATATTATTGATTTTAATAAAACAGGTTTTCTTTTGACATTGCGTCGATAGCAGCTTCTGTGAAAAGCGTTAGTCTTCCAGGAACTCCGCCAGGCGCAAGTAGTTCTGCGTTTATATTTTTGACTTCAATAACATCAGATCCAGGCAGGTTCTTTGCGCTTTTTAGCAGGTTGCATTCTTTTGATACTACAAACAAGATTCCTTTCTTTCTCTTGTATTTTCTGCCGCGTGATTTGCCTCTTCCCGCTCTTACTTTTTTCTCCTCGCTTCTTTCAAGTTCTTTTTCAAAGCCCAGAGTCATTAGCGCTGCTTTTAGGTCTTTTGTCTTCTGTATATTTTCAAAGTAATTGTCAATTATGAATGGATATTTTTCAGGGACTTCATGTCCTCTTTTTTCTGCAAGTTGTTTGTTCATTGCAGCGCTTAAGGCAGATCTTATTGCTTTTCTTCTTTCTTGTCTGTTTATCTTTTGGCTCCACTTTTTTTCTGCTTTCGGTGGATGAGCGCGTCTTCCGCCGACTGTTCCTGGTGCGAATGCGCCAACCCAGTTCATTCTTGTTCCTCTTCTGCTGATTATCTTTCTTGGGACTCTTGATATTCCTATTCCGTATGATCCTTTGTAGTCTCTTCTTCTTCTTGATAGTTTTGCAGAAGGTCTTTTTCCAGCTTCAGGATCTGCTCCGTATTTTTGTCTTTTATTGCTTTGTATCGATAGTACTGCTCTTAGTATTAGGTCTGGTCTGATTTCTTCATTGAACTGTTTAGGCAGTTCCTTTTTGCTTTTTTCTTGGTTATTTTGATTTAATATCGAAATTTTCATTTTGTTTTCCTTTTAGTATTATCTTGTTTTATTTGTTTTTTTATTTAGTTGCCTTGTTTTGAATCTGTGTTAATATGTTCTACTGTTGGCGCGTCTTTTGGCATTAGTTTGTCTGGTCTTATTGAAACAGTTAGTATAATCATTCTTTTTAGCGGTCCTGGAACAGATCCTTTTACAAGAAGGCATGAATTTTTTACCATGCCATATCTTAAAAAGCCGCCTTGAGGATTTATTTCTTCAGGTTTACTTGAAATTTTTAGAAGTTGTTTGTTATAATCTGTTCTTTGGTGGTAACCCATCTGTCCTGCATGGGCGACTTCATAACCTACGTGTTTTGGTGTCCATGCGCCGAGGTTTCCCGGGTTTCTTCTCGCTTTTTCAGATTTGTGATGTCTTAATGCAACGCCAAATCTTGCTACAGGCCCTTGGAAGCCTTTTCCTTTTGTAATTCCATGAGCGTCAACTTGCTGTCCTGCGGATAGTATTTGTTCAACTGTAATTTCTTTTCCCAGGTGTTCTTTTGCCCAGGCAAATTTGTCTTTGATATTGCCGCCAAGAGCTAGTTCAAAAACATCTGGTTTCTTTTTGAAACCAATCAGTCTTGGTTGAGTATGGACTATTACTTTTATGTCTCCATATTCGCCTAGTTTTGCTTCTATTTCTTGGACCTTTTTAGCAGTATCAACTTTTTTAGGTATATCTATTTTTCTTGCTGCATCTTTTCCTATTTTATCGCTTAATATTTCTGTTGAAACGCGCATGCCGCAATTGTCTCTTTTGTATGCTCTTATAGACATCACTTTTAGAGGTGGGCATTCAATGACTGTGACTGGGTAAGAAACAACTTGTCCTTTGCTTGGCGATTTGGCTCTGTTTTCTACTAGCATCACATGGGTCATTCCTGCTTTGTAGCCTCCAAAGCCGATTGGTTTAGCGTCTTTGTGATGCAGCGCTTTTATGCTTTGGTGTCTTAATCTGGCATAAGATCTTCTGGCCCTCTTTCTAGGCCATACCATCAAACTTCCGCATCTTGGTTTGTGTGCTTTTCCCATTGTGGTGTTTCTCTTGAAAAAATATGAAAATATTATTCAAAAACTATTGAATGCAATTTCAAATCATAGCAAATGGAGCCTTCTATGTCTAGCTCACTGATTCCGATAGAAACGCCTGTTTTTCTTTTGCTTTCTTAAAACAGCCTATTTGTAAAGTTTTTCCCTAGAAGTATTTTTCGTACTGAAAAAAACTTTTTTTCAGGCTCTATCTTCGATTGGTTTTGCCTTATTTGATTGTATCTAATCCCCTGTTAAATACATTAGAACTTGAAAAAAGGCCACTTCTTTATAAAGATTTTGGTATTGGCCCGTCTTTTATTCTGAATAAATTATGATTTCGTAACTTTTGTTCAGTGATGAAATTATGATGAAGAATGTGTCAAATTATGGCTGCTGATTATTTTCTGTTCCTTTTGCTTTCTTTCTTCTGTTTCCTTTTTCCTCCTGTTCTTTTAGGCTTTTGTCTTTGACAATTGTGTAATTTACAGGATTTTTTATTCTTTTGCATAATGGCTCTTTATCTGTTCCGCAAAGCTGCAGATCTGTATAATACATTTTATTTAGGCAATTTGGCGGAAGAACCTTTTTTTTCTGCTGTTTATGATAACGTAGTTGTCCAAGCAGGTAGACTTCTTTTAATTGCTCTTTGTTTTTTTCATTCCATTCTTTCAGCCGTTTTTCAACTGCTTCATGATTCCAGCCGACGCTGGTTAGGAAATTTATTAGTATGAATAATGCTCTTTTCTTGCCATCATCCATCCCTTTGAGGATTTTTTTTATACATGGTGGAAATAGTTCCTCTGCTAGCGGTTTTGTTATTTCTGCGAATTCTTTTTCCTGATCTCGTTTTTCTTTATTTAGTATTGTGTGTTTTTCTTCTCTCTCAATCTTTTCAGTTTCCTTTCTCTTGGCAAAATCAAATGCCTGTATGATTAATGTTCTTCCTTCATCTTTTTCAGATTTTGTCTTGTCCAAAAACTTGAATTTGCTGACAACAACATTTTTTGGATGCGCGGTTTCAACATCAAAACTTGCCGCTTTCTTTGGGTCTATTACTATACTTACAAAGCCTGATTTTTCATTAAAGCAGTAAGGCATTCTGTATAGGTGTCTAGGTGATATGAGGATTGTGTCAATGTCAAGAACAGAGAATGGGTTAAAATTTGATCCAATGATTAGTTCTTCAAATTTCTTTCCTGTTGTTTTCATTATTCCGTCCAGTTTGTATTCGCTGAGTAGTCTTTCTGCAAGAGGATTTTTTATCATTTCTTTGAGATACATTGCTATTGCTCTTGCGCCGTCTGGAAATAGCAGTCTTGTTTCTTTTCCATGCACTATTTCAGGAAATGCTTCAAATGGAACGCCAATATGAAAGCCTGCTCTTCCAGAGAATTTACATGAAACGCTTTTTATCCCTTGGAATTTTAAGGCCTGGATTAATATGTCTGCTGCAACTTTAGAATATTCAAGATGATTGCAGTCTATGTCTAAAACCAAATCCCAGCCTTTTCTTAAATCTTCAAATTCCTTCTTTTTCATGGCAGGGTTTAGCATCAAAGGATTTCTCCATAATTCTTCTGAAGCGTGAAAAGAAGTAGCTCCTTGTAATGCAAGCTCCAATACGTCTCGAGGATATTTCAATGTATCTGGCCTTTTTCCAAAGCCTTTATCTCCGAATTTTATAGCAATCTCTCTGTCCTTGCAGTTCTCGACAATCGCTTCCTGTATTTCAGGCCTTTTGTAATGTTTCAGTAGAGTGCTTGTGTCTATCATAGGTATCCCATGTCTGTTTACAAATGTAAAAACCCCCTTTATAGACAGATAAGAACGAAGATATATTAATTCTTGTTATTTTTATGTTGTTGAAAAGTTTAAGGGTGATGTTAACTTAATAATGCATTATTTGTCTAAATTTAAGCTTGCCTCTCTGAGCAGCGCAAGCAATTTTTCATTTGCTTCTCTTGTGATTGCTTCGTCGACAATATCAATGTTTTTCAAGTTGTCAATTTCAATGCCTATTGCATTTGCTAGTTCAAGCGCGCTCTGCGCAATAGCTTTTGTTCTTTTGTCGTCGCCAATATAAGCTACGCCTTTTAGTTGCGTTGTTGTCTGGCTTAATGCGCTAAGGCCTTTTGCAATATTTTCCAACCGATATATTACTTCACTTTCTAAAACCATTTTATCAACCTTTTATATCTTTAATTTAAATTTATATAGACTATTCATGGGTGCCATAATGTATATTCTTGATCAAGATTGTGTTTTGCGCATCCTGTTAAAAGCTCAGCAGCGGCTTTTTGGAAATTATTCTCCAATCCTTTTATTATCTTTGTTTCTTCTTTTCTTGCTTCTTCATAGCCAGTATTTTGCATAATGCTAACTAAATCAGAATTTTCTTTCTTTTTAAAATCCTCACCGACAGTTTTTCTGAAATCTATGATGTTGTCTATTGAGTTTTTATATTCATTTAGGAAAGATA
>JAUYGA010000122.1 GCA_030690755.1 Nanobdellota archaeon | reverse complement strand
GTATGCCATGAACGAAGCAATCTGCAGATATTATGATTTAGTAGACAAAATTGACAAGAAAAAGCATATCAGAAATGATCTGCCAGAGAAAATGTTTGAAAAACCTGTTGCAACAGGACTGGAAGGTGAACTGCAGAAGTTTGATGTCTGGAATAAAGGTTTCAGCGAGGAGACAAATGAAATTGTATTCACATTAATGGAAAAAAAAGGATTTGACCACGCAATAATAAGGCAGCAAGTTAATGTGAGCGACACATACCAAAAATTCATGGATTTCCTGAGCGGAAAACCTCAAAGAAGCCCTTACACTCTTATTGAATATTTTACAAATGATGTATTGGATGAAGATAAACGCGTTAACATCATAGCAATGGTTAACAGCAAATATAAAACAGTAGAATGCGACTGTTCTGTTCCAGAATATTTCTTGGATAAAAGACAATTGCTCGAATTTATCAACAGCGTTCCTGACGTTCCGCATAAAAGAATACAGAAAGACATTGACTTTTTAAAATATTCACTAAAACTCATGATAAACAAAAGAGAAACATTAGACAACCTATTAGGAAATAAACTCGGAAAAGAGATAGACAAAAGTAAAAAACAGAGACCTAAAAATGGCTCTGGAGATTCGGAGGTTGCCTAAAATGGCCTATGAAGACGAGCAATTGCTTGAGGATTTGGACGAAGATAATGAGAAGAAAAGCGCAAAAGACATCCTGAACAAGAAGAAAGTGACAGGTTTTGAGATGGATATGCTTTTCATAAGCGACGAAGATGACGAAGACGAAGAGAAAGACGACGAGTAAGTGATTTAATTAGATGTTTAAACAAAGTCTTTTAAACAATTCCAAGAAATGCAAGCAAACAATAAAAACTAAAAAATGGAACCAGACCAAAACGCAAAACCTGCAGAAAACTATAAACTGCCGGATGAATGGTATAACCGAGACGTAATAGATTTATTTTCAACCGTTATAGAAGCAAGAGTAGATGAAGCCAGGGCAAAAAGCGCATTTCTAGACATAAAATTTCCCGAAGGAATAGGCTCAAAACCCCAGATGATTGGAAATTCATATATCTGGCAGATTGGCTATACTTATCCAGCGACAAAATCATCAAGCGTCATTCACATAGAGCTAGACAGAAAAACAGGCGAATTCCAAATAAATTTTGATAAAAAAACAAGTGAAGTAACTGATGTATTAAACACAATTGAAACAATACTTCTCGAGAAAGATAAAAAATCCGAAGAACCAACAGATAAACAAAATCAAAAATGAAAATCCTAACTTATCAAAACGGAAATCTGACAGAAGAGGATTCAGATTCAAGTAATGTTAAAAGGATTTCTAAAGACAAAATCAAAAAGCTGGTTGTAAAATCAGGAACAAGCGTCGTCACTGATAACTGCAGCATGAACCTGCCAGCAATGGTTGATATAGCAAGGCAGCTAAGCATTGTCAGAAAAGAATATGACATTGACGTTGCATATGTAAGCTCAGGAGCAATAGGCTTTGGAATGATAGAAGATGGCATAACAGAAAGACCAACAGATATTTACAAACTGATGCAGCTATCAACTCTCGGCCAAGGAAAACTGTTCAGCCAATACTGCCAGTTTCTTCAGAATTATGGACTCAAAGCAACACAGATACTAGTAAATGAGCATGATTTGGACAGCCACTTACACCTTGACAACTTAAAAAAACAGTTTGACATATCATTCAAAGAAAAAAACAAGATTCCAATCATAAATGCAAATGACGCAACATGGGGTTATGAAATAAAAGAAAGCGATAATGACGGCATATCAGCAGTGATAGCTGAAAGGATAATGAACGCTGACCTTATGATTGTTCTCAGCAACATAGACGGCGTCTACAATAAAAATCCAAAAGACCCTGACGCAAAGCTCATAAGCCACATATATTCAATAGATGACAAGCTCAGAAGCTTTACAGACGGAAAATCAACAAACGGAACAGGCGGCGCAGAAAGCAAATTCAAGATAAGCGAGAACTTCTCAGGACCATACATCGTCGCAAACGGAAGGACGCAAAACACAATCATAGACATACTTGAAGGAAAAACCATCGGAACATATTTCGAAGGAAGAAAATGAAAATGCCAGAACAAGACAAACCAACAATAACCAATGGAACTAATAATAAAAACCTTTTTGAACTAGTCAGAAATGCTTATGAATTCAACATGATTTGGGCAGAATTTGCTCAAAAAGTTCCAGTAGAACATGAACAATTCGGCCAGGCATACTTTGTAAAAATCATTCCAGAACCTAACTGCTATTATTCTGCTGCTGTTTTCCAAAGAGAAGAAGAAGGAAAGACTTTATCACTGGTTGTTGACGGAAAAACAAGTAAAGGATATAAAACACAAAACTGGAACATAAAAGACATTGTTTTCCGCCATTATGAAAAATTCAGAGGCAATGTGAAAGTAGATATAACACCTGAACATAAAGAAGAGATTGAGACTTTTGAAAAAGGCATCACAATACTGCTTGGCACTGAACTTTTCTGAATTGAAAGATTAATTAAAAAAAAATAGAAATAAGCTGGAGTTAAAATGTCAAAAAAAGAAATATTCAAAATTTATTACCAGGATTCAAAACTCAAAGGTTTTGATGGTGAAAGAATCATCGATGCATATACTTGTGCAAGCCAAAAGCTAAGCATACCTATAAAAATTAATTTCTCACAAGAGAATAGTGTTGTAAGACTGCCAGATAATTATGAGTTTTATTTTATACATTTGAGAGATCTTATCACCAGGCATGCTCTAACCAAAGTGAGAGAAACTAACCCTATCAGTTACATTGTTGCGATAACAAACCACCACTTATCGCATTTCCCTTCAGACATAAGAGAATGTTTTGACAGAAAAGTAGATGTAATATTCCCAAACACAATCGAATCAATACTTATCGCAGGTTTTGAGAAAGTAACAGGCGAACCTTACCATAAATAATCATCTCATGATGCTTTTTCTGTAACGACCTTCTAGCTGAGAATATAGAGCGCTAGTCAGACAACTATTTTTGATTAGAACTTTCTTTGAAGCCGCTTGAGATTTCAAGAAAACACAGGTGTCTACAAAAATAGAAAGATATATAAATGTAGACGCCTTTTAATATTGTATGTTCATAGAAACAAGGAAACTTGGAAAAAAGAAGAAATACTATCTGGTCCATTCTTATAGGAAAAAAGACAAAGTTAACAGAATATCGCGTTACCTTGGTTCGGACTTAAGTAAGAAGGAACTTGAAAAGTTAAGGAAAAGAGCAGAGCTGCTTATTCTGGAACAACTTAAAGACACGTTTGAGCACGAATTAAGCAAAGACGAAATTAATGAGTATTGGAAATTTGAATCAAAAATAGACCTAGAGCATTTGCAGAGAGGAATAAACTGGTTAAGATTTACAGAAGAATTCACATACAACACGAATGCTATCGAAGGCTCAGCTGTCGAGTTTTCGGAAGTAAGAAAGCTCATTGAAAAAAAAGATTCTCCTCAAAATCATGAAGAAACTGAAACTCTTGGCGTCGCAGAAGCAATAGAATATGTTAAGAACACTAAAGATAAACTCTATTTAAAACTCATAAAAAAGCTGCATTTTCTTTGCTTCAAGGATTCTAAGCATTTTGCAGGAGAATTTAGAAATGTTGAAGTTGTTATTACTGATGGCCATGGACAAATCGTTCATCGCGGCGCGCCAGCAAAAGAAGTCGAAAAACTTCTGAAAAATTTAGTCAGGCAGTATAATAAACATGAGAAAAAGTATCCCCCTCTGCTTCTTGCTGCGCTAACACACAACCATTTTGAAAATATCCATCCATTCCAAGACGGGAATGGCAGGGTCGGCAGACTGCTTATAAATTATGTGCTGCTTAAGCACAATTATCCTCCATTAAACATAAGACTTAAAGATAGGATGCAATATTATAATGTCCTTCAAGAATTCGAAAGAACAGGAAATATCAACCCAACACTAAGATTCTTGAAATCACAATATAAGAAATAGGTGTCTACAAAATGTGTCAAGTAGACACCCAGAAAACTCTAGGAAGAATATGGCGCCCTGTCCATCCAATAATCAAAACCATTAAAAACTTCTGATTCTTTCCATACCTGATGGAACTTAACCTGGAACTTGACAGGGCCGCTAGTGAAATAAAAAAAGCCAATGCAAAAAAGGTCTGCATACAGCTGCCTGACGGCCTAAAGCCAAGAGCATTAGAGATAGAAGCTGAGCTTAAAAAAAAGACAGATGCAGAAATATTTATCTGGGCTGGATCGTGTTTTGGCGCATGCGATGTCCCGACACAGGTTGACAAACTAGGAATTGACTTACTAATCCAATGGGGGCATTCAGAATGGCAATGAACCCTTACATAACTGACTTGAACATCATTTTGGCATTCATAGCTTCACTGTCAGGATTTTTGGCAGGAATTGCTGTCGCATACCTTGCAAAAGAAGAACTCAGCGATGCAAGAAGGCACCTTGTTCTGATGATTCACTTCATCTTTGCATTGATTGTCATGGCTTTCTTGTTCGGCCTTAAACTCAACGTTATCATAAACATATTGCTAGTAATCATCTCAATAATCCTGTCAATAGCAATATATGTTTTTGTCAGGAACAGAATAATCAAAGTGCTGATATATTATACATTGTTTGGCGCATTATACTTTCTGAGCGCGCAAAACATATTCATATTAGTCATGCAAACGTCCTTTATCTTCTTGGCGGGACTGCCTCTAGGTTCGATATTTGCAGAAGATGTAATAATGCCTGCAAAAGATAAAATCAGAAAAATACTGAACTCTGAAAAGAAAAACAGAATAAAACAAAAAAAGAAGAAAAACAAGAAGAATTAATCGCCTAAAAAATGATAACCTTCAAATTTGTTTTGGAATGCCTGTATCTTATGCTTCCGGCATATTTTGCTAATATGACGCCTGTTTTTGTCAAAGGCTACAAATTTCTTGACATACCGCTTGATGCCAATAAACACTTTCGAGGAAAACCAATTCTTGGCAGGAATAAAACCTGGCGCGGCCTGATATTTGCAGTCATTGCAGCTGGATTTGTCGCATTGTTTCAGTTTTTCATCTATCCGGCAATTCCTGATTTCGGGCTTATATATTATTCTGATTTTAGGATAGTGCTAGTCATTGCATTGCTGTCTGGTTTTGGAGATATTTTTGGCGACGCTATTGAGAGCTTTTTCAAAAGACAATTAAACATCCAACCTGGAAAAGCATGGATCCCATTCGACCAGATTGATTTTGTTGTTGGCGCTGTTGCCTTAATGCTGATTGTATTCAATCCTGGATGGGAAGCGCTAATCATAATCCTCGTAATAAGCCCAATACTGCATCTCATAATAAACTTCATAGGATACAAGCTTAAGATAAGAAAAAACGCAATTTAAACAAATAGACAAATATTTAAATACAAAGTTTGTTTATGCTCTTTATCACATACTTTTCAGCATTTACTTCAATTATTGATTAAAAGGGGACTATTTGTATGTTTAAAAAAAAGGGATGCAATAAAACTAAACTAAACAATAGACCTAATACTCTTAAAACGTCCTTGCAGCTAATTTTGGTATTCTCTTTTTTCTTTGCAATCTTTGCCAGTCAAACCAATGCGCAAGATGAAGGAATTCTTGGTTCAGTGCTGACAATTTTTAACGGCGACGACATTGTCCAACTATATGGCCAATACTCAACAATAATTGATGTGATCCTTCTATTCATATTATTCTATGGACTTACGCAGTTTGCTTTCCAGGAAAGATTTGGCGCGCAAGCAAAGTTGATTTCAGCTGCTCTCAGCGCAATGCTATCCATCGGAGCAGTCATTTTTGTCAGACAGATGTATGAACAAATTATGGTATCAACTGCGTATGGATATTTTGCATCTGTTCTAAGCTTTGGCATAATTCCTGCACCTCAACCAACATTACTCGGCGGGCCAGGCATAATGCACCTTTTTGGGCCTGTTTCTCTTATGCTATTCGGAATTGTACTGGCATTTTTATTATATAGATTAATCAGCGCTCTTACAGGCGCTGACCAAATCATTTCTGTAGCAGTCGCTTACTTTGTTACATTCAGCATCTGCATGGGCTTTTTTCATAAACTGCTGCTTGTTTTTCCAGGACTATCAATACTTGTTGCGCTGATGAAACTCGCATGGTTTGGCTGCTTCATAATAATCATTGTTTATATCATCAGATTCATATTAAATCTAAGAAACGGAAATGCTAGTTTTCCATGGAGTAATTTTGGATCTAGCTATCGAAACACATCACCATTTAGCAGCTCGCCAGGAACACCAGGAGGAATGCCTCCTAGCGGAAGAACACCAACTTCAGGAACATTACCGCCAAGACCTCCAGGAAGAATTCCACCGCCAACAACTGGAATAGCAGGAACTGTGAATCCTCACGATCCACCAACTCCTCCTAGCGGGCCTCCTCCAGGAGAGAAAAAAAGAGTGTTTGAACCAAGAGTACCGAGAGTCCCTAAAACCGCTCCTATTCCAGACAAAGAAGAAATCATTGTTGACTTATCGCCTTATTTCAATCGGATGAGAAGCCAGGATAGTCTTGGCGCATGCGTTGCTTTTGCAGCCAGTTCTATGTTTGAATACATTCTGCATTTTGGCGGCAGACCTTTGCCTGCAAATGAGCTTTCTCCTTTATACTTATACTATAAAACAAGAGCAGCGCATGGAGAGGCGCAGACAGATGGAGGTCTGGTAGCTACAGATGCTCTAATCATGCTGAAAAACAATGGCGTTTGCTTTGAAAAACTTTGGGAATTTGAAGATAAACGGTCAGGAAAATGGGCGCAAACACCTCCTGCGAATGCAGATGCAGATGCTATTCAAAAGAAAATCATAAGTTTTTTTTCACTGGATAAAAACTCGCCAGATGATTGGGCGAGAGAGATTCTCGGCAAAAATCCAATAATGATTGGAGTTAATGTTCCACACGCCTGGCAAGGAGGTTATAACCAAAAATTCTATGCAGAGTTTGGAATGCCTGCTGTTGGAAAAGGCGGCCACGCAATGGTCATTGTCGGTTATCATTCTCATTATCCTTACAATGGAACAGGTGTGAAAGCATTTAAAATAAGAAACAACTGGGGAAACAGATGGGGAGAACTTGGATACACATGGGTTCCTGCAGAAACATTAATGAAATTGCTAAGGCGCGACCCAATAGTCATAAAAGGCTGGAAAAAAGAAGTCCTGAAAAAATTCAGGATAAAAGGAAGGGTTATTTTTGACGAAAAATTCATAACACCGCAACAAACAGGCAAGCAATTATATGAATTCAGCGAGTTGGTATCGCCTTGTAAAACTCATCCTGTGATTGTCGGCGTGATGGCCCAGATAAACGGCCACCTATCGACTATTGCGGAGATAACTATAACAAACAAATCAGGAAGATTTGATATTCAATTTGAATACGACGCGGCATTATTTGAGCCATTGACATTGCTGCCGCAGCATTATCCAATCTTACAAGGCATAAATTTCAAAAACCTTCCGCCAGGAGTTGTCGTATATAAAAGACATCCTGATGAGAAAGAAAGATACTTCCACATTGCAAACATGAACCTTTCAAGAGCAGGAAGAGGCGGCGAAGGAGCGCAATACCCTGAAAATCCCTTCTCTGCAACATTACACCACATACAAGGCGTCAATTGCTCAGGAATACCGATAACATTCAATCAAGAACATACTGAAGAAAATAATGTCATAATACCTGTTTTTAGCGCGCCAGGACAATTGAGCCAAGCAAGCCATCAAGACAACAAAACACAAATCCAAAACAGACAGATTACAAAGCTAAAAGAACATGAAGAATATGAAAAGAAATTAGATGACTTGTACAGCCAACTTAAAAAAATAACAATAAGTGAAGAAAAAAAGCTCATAACAGAACGAAATAAGCTAGTCAAGATAATCTATGATATTCATTCTGAAAAAAACAATTTTCATGTAAAAAAATCTTCAACAGAAATAGTATCCCAAATCCGTTCCGCCAAACAACTCTCCGCAATCACATTTAAGCTTATTAAACAGACGGATAGTTTGGTGCAACAAATACTTTCTATTCCTGAAGAAAAAAGCGGTAAATTCAAAGAGCTTGTTCATAGAGCAAAAGAATGGAATTTAAAGAGCGCGCATCTTTCAGTGAAGATAGGAAAACAACTCGGAGGAATTGAAGCAGAACTTGTTAAACTGCAAAAGTTACACAGTAAACTAGACGCAACAAATGATGAAAAACAAAAAGCAGAGATAGATAAACAGACAAGGTTGCTTATAAAGCAGTCAACCAGCAACATCGCTGCATTGGTTGCAGAACTAAATTATTTCATAAGAGAAGCCAAAATCCTAATAGGCGTCGAAAAAGAATTTCAACAGGCAGGTCAACTAGGTCAAATAACGCCTGCTGCGCATGGCAACCAAGGAACAATAAGGCAGCATCCTAAAAAGTTGCACTAAAAACAACTAACAATAAGCCCTAATTTGATTTTTAATGCCACTTATTCTTTCAGAGGAATGATGTTTGAATAATCAATATTCTTCATGTCCAGACAAAACTTGTACAGATTATCAAAACGGTTTTTGTCCTCAGAACGCAAAGCATCCAATGCGTTTATGACTTTGTTCAAGTAAAATTCAGGACGCTCATTAGGGAAACGATCTGCACCTGTTTTGCTCTTCTCAACCAAATATACACATCGCCTTGACCAAAATCTGAAAATCCTTGCAGCAACAGTCATATTGTACAGCTCATCCCTGTTCATTTCCAGATGTTTGCCTTTGACATCTGAACCATCAAGAGAACACATCTGATGCTCAAGTATATGAGCAAAGTCATCAGATTTTGTGACGAGATTTTTGCTTGTTTCAAAATCTATATGATACAAACGGCCCTTAAACTGGTCAAGAGCATCAGATTTAGTCAGCTGATTAGCGATGTAAGATATAGCTGCATCATTTGATGCATTTTCCAATTCAGGCTTATGGAACATGATGTTATCTATAATTGCATCCCTGAAAACAAATCTCGCATTATCTGAAAGATGTTGCGCAATCTCTTCAAGTTCTTTTCTGACACCGCTCATATTTTGAAAACTTGGTTTAAAACCAAAATACTTGAAGCAATCAACAACAGAATCAAAAGACTCAAGAGTTTTCTTGACATAAGGATAGGGCTCGCAATATTTTCCAAGTGTGCTAACAAGCTCATTATTTCGGCTCTGAAAATAATGCACATCATCAAGAATCTCGCCGACAATCGCAGCCTTAACCTCAAGAGGGCTCACCTTAAAAGGCTTAAAATTTGGATTAGAACCTTTATTGAGGTTATTAACAGCATCAAGCAGATTGAACAATCGAGTAACCTGAACTCCAGGAACATAAGTAGTTGCAAGCTCGTCTTCAACAGGCCAGTTCATCCTCATTGTCGGAACGCGGAAATTAGGATCTCCCTGGAAAAAGGTCACCATCCTCTTTTCCACATCAGAATCACCTGGCTTTCTTTTTTTAACGAAAGTATCTCCTTCACGCCTTACCTGCCTGAACTTAATCAAGTTTCCAGTCTCTTTTGGATTAGTATTATTGATCCAATCTGCATAATTTGCTTCCGGTTTAACATTTATTTCTGTTGGTTCCATTTTTCAACACCTCAGGGTTTTAATGTGAAATTTCAGCACTTAACGTATGCATGTATGCTGCAACATAATTTTCAAAATTATTCAGAAAAAAATCACTAAAAAAAGGATTCATCGGGAAAAAATTACATGAAAAAAAAGTTGAGAATAATTTTAAATAAGCTAAGCTGAAGAAATCTGAGTCTATGTCTAGATAACCCTTTATTTGTATCACCTTTTTCTTTAAGTCTAATGATAAGATACATGAAAAACTGCTTTAAAAAACTTATGAATTGAAAATATTGATTAGTTCTTTAGAGTGACAAATAAAAAAGAGATGAAAGTAAAAAAATATCAAAGGAAAATAAAAAAGATTAATAAAAAGGCATGGAATAAACAATATAAAAACAGCAAACAACATAAAATATCCAAGAATATAAAAACATCAAACATAATAAAATAACATGAAAGCTGTAATAATAGATTGCTACACAGATGAACCTGCTGGCCTGGGAGTTCCACCTTATATTGGAACATATCCAAGGTACATAGCTGGGGCCTTAAAAAAAGAGAAAAAAGCAGAGCACGTTTTTTATCTCACAATTGATGATTTAAGGTTAAAATACCTGTTTGATGACAATCTAAAGGTTTCAAACAAAACAAACATCCTGGCAAAGAACATCACGCCAAACTACAAGGAAATATTCAACATAATAGAGAAAAGCGACCTATTCATTGTAAATGCAGGAGTTCATACACCTGGAAAATATCTGAGCGCTCAACCAGGAACACTAGCTGAAATCAAAAAAATAATTGACAAAATCATCGACGAAAAACAAAAAAATAATACAAGATTTATTTTGACAGGACCTGCAGGCTCTCTTCATGGGACAAGGCTTGAAGGCGGAAAGTTCGCTGAAAAGATAGATAAGGATTTCATGGCAAATTTCACAGAGATAAACGAGAATTACTTGGACATAAACAATTATGAGAAAATTAAAGACTATTCGACAGCAGGCGCTGATATTGTAAAACAACATCCTGATTTCAACAGCAGGGCTAATTTTTTAACTGCAGAGATAGAGACAGGCAAAGGCTGCTCTGGCAATTGCTCATTTTGCGTCGAACCAAAAAACAGGATGGAATTTAGAGAACAAAAAGACATAATTTCTGAAATAAAAGCATTGCATGATATCGGCGTAAGACATTTCAGGCTCGGCAAACAAACATGTTTCTATTCCTACAAAAGAGCAAATAGTTCAGAAATAATAAAATTACTCCGCGGAATAAGAGAGGCATGCCCAAAAATCAAAACACTCCATATAGACAATGTCGCTCCCAATGCAGTTGTCAATGCAAAAGAATCAGAAGAGATAACAAAAGCGATTGTTGAATTTTGCACACCAGGAAACATTGCAGCATTTGGCGTTGAATCATTTGATAACGAAGTAATAAAAGCAAACAATCTCAATTCTGATCCAGAAACGACTCTTAAAGCCGTAGAGATGATAAACAAGCATGGCGCTGTGCGAGGAGGAAACGGGATGCACAAATTCCTTCCAGGAATCAACCTCTTGTTTGGCCTGAATAAAGAGAGCAAAAAAACACACGAAGAAAACATGCGCTGGCTTGAGAAAATCACAGAAAAAAATCTCATCAGAAGAATCAACATAAGACAAGTCGCAATCCTTGAAGGGACGCCTCTGCTTGAACTATGCGGCAACAAATACCTGAGAAAGAACAAAAAATATTACTGGAAATGGCGCGAAGAGATAAGACAAAAGATTGATTTTCCGATGCTGAAAAAATTGCTGCCTGAAGGCACAATAATGAAGCAGCTCAGAACAGAAATCCATGACGGAAACACGACATTCTGCAGGCAGGCAGGAACATACCCATTAATCGTAGGAGTTAAACAAAAACTAGAACTGGACAGGATAGTCGACATAAAAGTCAAAAGCCACATGCTGAGAAGCATTGTAGGGGAAATTGTTGAATAAACAAGGACATACTTATTTATCTCTCTTTTGATTTTGAATCACTTCTAGAATTGATAGTTCAAGACGTCTAAGCGTGAATGAATCTGGAGTCATTTCAAGTCCTCTTCTTGCTTCAGAAAGAGCAGCATTTGGACGATTGAGATACATATTATGAACTGCTTTCATATAATATGGCTTATCTAATTCGGGGTTAAGTTTAATTGCTTCTTCAAGGCTTTCTTCAGCTCCATTAAAGTATCCGAGCTTAAATTGGCAGCTTGCAAAGTTTGTAAGAACCATTGGTTTAAAGATCCAGTCGTGAGGTGCTTCTTCTAAGCAATTATTCAGGAAATAATTTGAGCTTGCAGGATCATTTGCTTCCATTGCTATTGCGCCCAAATAGTTATTTACCCAAAAGTCCTTTGGGTTCTCCCTAAATGCATGATAAAAACATTCTACCGCTTCTTTTAGCATGTTCTTTTGCAAAAATAGGGCTCCGACTTCAGTTTGTTTTGTCATTCTGTCAGCATAGCTAAGAGGCTCTGGATCCGCATAGACTTTTTCCATTTGCGCATCAGATACAAGATGCCTTGCAAGCAAATCTGAAAATTTTTTGTCTGTCATACTCCTTAGTAAATTATAACTACTATTTAATAATTACTCCCCCCTTATTAGGGAAAAATATATAAAGAGCGCTTCGTTCTAAGCAGTTATGCTTCAAAACTCACTGCAAAAAATGGGATTAACCCCTGGAGAGGCCGAGGTTTACAACGCGCTAGTTGAATTAGGCATGTCTTCAACAGGCAACATAACCAAAAAAGCAGACATAGCCAGCTCCAAAGTATATGAAGTTCTCCAAAGACTGCAGAAAAAAGGACTTGCCAGCTTTATCATTAAGAATGGCGTGCGCTATTATGACGCGACACCCCCTGAAAGAATCATTGATTTTCTTGTAGAAAAAAAAGATGAAATTGTCAGATCTCAGGAAGAAATCAAAAAAATAATTCCTTTCATCAACGAAAAGAGGAAGGAAGGCCAAGAAAAAAATCAAACCATAGTGTATACAGGACTTCAAGGCGCAAAAATAGTATTGAATGAGATTCTTGAAGCAGGCAAAAAAGGCATAACTAATTATGGATATGGCACTGACGCCGATCCCTATGTTGAATATCTGCCACATGACATAAACAAATTCACAAAACAAGCGCAAAAGTACAAGTTCAAAACAAAACTGTTATTCGCCAAAGGCTTTAAATCTCCGAATACATCTGCGCAAATAAAATTTCTGCCAAAAGAATATCTGCCGCCTGTAAGAACCATGATATACGGAGACAAAGTCGCAATAGTCAATTTTTCAAAGCCAATAACTACAATAATCATTCAAAATAAACAAGTCGCAGAATCATACAAAAAGCATTTTGAGCTGTTGTGGAAGATAGCAAAATAATCATTTCCAGATTTGGCCAAAACTACCGCAATATTTATAAACAACTTTCTGATTTTCACATACCTAAGCCTCCGTAGCTTAGTCGTGTAATAAAAACACGGAGCAACAGGTAGAGCGTGCGACTGTTAACATGCGCTTACGCGTATGAATGAAATCGCAAGGTCACCAGTTCGAGTCTGGTCGGAGGCGTTTTTTTCTTTATTTAATTTTTTAAATATGATAAGCTAAATCTCTAAATTTTTTATATTTCTCAGCTATTTTATGGGAAAAATTTTATGTCTATTGAAATGCAAATTTTGCTTGATTAAACAACTATCAGGCCATTGGCTTCAAAATGCTTAATGTATTTTATAGTAGTGCTGCGTCCCCGTATGGGGCATCCCCCCGCAACGCACGCAATCTTTTTCATTAAAGGCATTTTGACCTTATGCCAATGGCCCTTTTTAATTACCCTCTTTTTATCAAAACCTTTAAAAATAAGCTTCGTTTTTGTTTAACTCACGGGCCCGTAGCATAGTCTGGAAATCTTAATGGTTGAAAGATTAGGCAACTGGTGCGCTCGACTGATAAATTTCGCAAAGGCGCAAATGCGTACGAACGAAGTGAGGAGATCGAGTGGTCCGGAGTTCAAATCTCCGCGGGCCCACTTTTTATTCTTTCTTTTTAGAAATTCTCTTTAATTTTTCTGGCGCATCAAGATAATTTTCACCTGAAACAACTGGTCTGCCAATCTCTTTTTCTGTATGTTCTCTGGCTTTTCCAGCAACTCTGCCGCCTCTTTTTGCAGCATCTTTACATTCAGGCATTCCTCTAGAATATCTTTTTTAGTGATTTCTGTTGTAACTTTCTCGCCGAGCATTGAAAATATCAATTCCAAGTCATCCATGTGGTCTCTGAGATTCTGATTGTCTAATCTTTTGTGCTTCTTGTACTCCTCAACAGTCTTGCCAAAAGTAGCTTTTGAGATTTCGTTTGTAAGAATGGCAAACTCAACATTCTTCTCAACACCGCGATTTTTCCATTCGTCGGTTAACTCTTGTCTTATTGCAATACCTCTTAATCGCTTGTCAATCCAATCTCTCGAATATCCTTTCTGCTCATAAAGTTGTTTCATACGTTCCTGAGCAAGTTCTGGGTTTTGTATTTCCTGAACTCTTTCATAACCGACTTTGGCGAGCCATAGTTTGAATGGTTCTGCCTTCAAAGATGGAATAGATTGTATAATGCGAAAAGCACCTCCTGTATTTGCACAATTAATACTCTGTTTACCTCCACCTGTTTGCACTGAAAGGGGGGTGGCAATTTGCCCCCACCC
>JAUYGA010000119.1 GCA_030690755.1 Nanobdellota archaeon | reverse complement strand
CACATCATGCAAACAAATCACAATTTTGTTGAAGCCGAAAATGGAGAAACGCCTGCGATAAGAGAAAGCTTAACTGGTAAGGTTTGGTCATGGAATGATATTCTGAATGTAAAACTGCCATTCAAAATCTAAGACAGTTTGCTGGTGGTTCATTTAGACTTAACGTTCAAAAGATTTCCAAACCCAGGAGTCCATTCGTCTGTTATCATGAGGACAGAATCAACAGTTCTGATGACATAGGGAAATTCTTTTTTCAATTTCTCGATTATCTCATAATATTCCTGATAGCTGCTGACAACAAGTTCAGGTTCCATCTGCCAGATGTTTCTTATGTAATAGTGCATATTTGGTATGTTTGAAATGTATGTCAGAAGTTTTAGTTCGTCTTCTTTTGTGTACTTGTCCAGTTTTATTATTGCTTTATACAAGTCTAAACCTAGTTTATTTAGGTCAATTCCAATTCTATATTGGATTATTATTCCTTTTTGTTCAAGCTTTTTTAGTTTTCCTCGAACAATTGTTGCAGTTGAATTGATTTTGGTCGCAAGTTCATTTATCGGAATTCTTGCATTATTTACTATTTCGCCAAGTATTGCATAATCGATTTCATCAAGTTCATTATTCACAATCTCTCCAGCAAACATTGTCGGTTCAGAGATTTCATTTGTGAAATACATTTTAGGATACTGTTTTACATCAATCAGTATGTCGCCGTATTCCTGGATTATTATTTTCTGGAATTTTGAGAGCAGCTCGTTCTTCAGTCTGTAAAATTCATAATCGCTTTTTGCAAAAACTCCAAATATCAGATCCCATGAGCCTGAACATTCTCCCATCCAATAGACAATGCCTGCTGATTTCAGGTAAGAAAAAAGTTTTTCCTTTTCTTCAGGTATGTTTCTTAGTTTTAGGTAAACCTTGTAGATTTTGTGTCCCATCTTATGCGGGTTAAAAGATGCATTAAAGCTTGTGATGATTCCTTTTGTAACGAGCTGATTGATTCGATACTCTACTGCCTGCCTTGATTTCATTACTTTTTTGGCTAGTATGGTGGTCGGAATTCTGCAGTTTTTGTCAAGCTCTGCGAGTATCTTTCTGTCAGTTTTATCCAGTTTAATTTTGGTTATTTCTACCATATTTCTACCATTTTTGCATATTTTAAGCATATATTGTATTTATTATATAAATTTTGTCATTTATGCTCAAATTTTAGAAGAAAGTTTAATATATAAAATTATTCATAGTACTACTTATCAGTAAATAAAAATTGAACAAAAAGGTGGGTGGTTGGTATGGCAAAAAAAGGTGCGAAGAAGGCTAAGAAAATCAACTGGAGAAGGCTGGGTATAAGCGCTCTTGAAAATGGAATCAAGAAAGCGATTGAGCTTGTTGTGCTGGCTTTGTTGCTTGGCGCGGCAATGAAAACAGTATTGTTTGTTGTTCCGGCAGTGGTTGCAGGAACAGTTTTTGCGAAAATTATCAAGATACATGTTTCGGATTAAATCAGAAAATTCATGAGAAAAATCAATCAAAAATAAAAAACAAAAAAGCGGCAAATCCCTGCCGAAAACAGGGTGGAGAAAAAAATGAAGAAAAAAGAAAAAATGGATTTTTTTGAAAAAAAGTTTCTAGAAGATGAGTTGGCTAAAATGGATGATGTAGAATACAGAGTTGCAAAAGGAGAGATATTTGTTCCGGGCGAAGTTTCTTTGCACGTAGCAGATTATGCCTTCCTGTCTGGGAGCCAAAGATCAAACTGCGGATATTATAATGACGCGCAATGTGTTCCAATAGAACGCGGAATTGTTGAATATAATAACGGCGGACCAGTAAATGCAAAAGGGAAGATTGTATTTCCGCCATTCAGTTCATGGCTCGAGCAACCTAAAGAGCTCTATTCTACTATGAGTGATAGAGCAAACTACATAATTGTTGCGAATAAGCTTCAGGAAGCAGGAGTATTGTCAGGTAGTCCTTCATTTCCTGAACTAGAAATAAATGAGAAATCAAAACTGAGATTCATACGTGAAGGAGTATACAGTCCTCATAATGGCGCCGTATACTTCAACTTTGATTCCCCTGCATTCGAAGGACAGGTTGGCAGAATTTCAATACACAGAGACTTTGAGAAAACATTGGAATTGTACAGAATGATTCTGGGAAAAGAATGATTTAGCTGTAATGATAAAAAAAAGGCCAAAACCCTTAGGCCAAAAACAGGTGGAGAAAAAAATGATATATGACGAAAAAATAAACTTGGAAGAGATAGCAATTGAATTGTTTGATGAGAACAAAGGGGTAAAAATAGAAATTCCAAAAATGGGCTATGCAGAAATTCATTTACCTTTCGGGTCTTCGATTAGGAAATCTTATGACACAATTTCAAGCGTGCTTGTTGAACCTGTTGTCGGGAATATTTGTATAGGTACTAGTGGAGGAAATGGTGTGAGAGGATTTGTCCTAAACTATGATTTTGAACCAAGCAAGGATAAAGAAAACAGAATGAAAGTTGACTTGGTAAATATCAAGTTATTCCCCTATGCCATACACGATATGATTAATGTTTTGAGAGGGAGTGTTGGCGGAAGCGGACAGATGGTTGTTGTTGGACCTAATTCAGGCAATGCAGATATGTCATTTATAACGCCTTATGCAGATAATGAAATCATTCACTTGGTTAAGGGAGGTATTAGTTTAAGCGAATGGAGCAATGGTTTGAAATTTGATCTCAAAAAATCAGGTGTTGATGTAGTCCAATATTCCCAAGGTCAGGAAGTCAAAAGAGATGATGTCACGACAATTTTGGCCAGCATAGGCATTCATCAGGAAACACCTTACAACTTTCAGAAGGGATACCAAAAATTCAGCAAACCTGAATTAAAATGATTTTTTATTTTTTTATTTAAATAATGAGGTGAAAAATGCAAGAAATAAAAGCCCCGAAAAAACTTGAAATACTGATAGGGGATGATGGCTTTTTGGAACCTGTAACTATGATAATTTTCAAGGAGGATTATGCTCAGAAATTAAAAAGAGAATTGAGTGGTTATGAAATTAACATAGCTTATGAAACAAATCCGCAAAGAGTTATTGAAAAAGGCTCAAGATATGATGTTATTGTTACAGATTTAGATTATACTGGTGATGGTACAGGAAAGCAGGGTTATGATGTTATCGACGCAATCAGTAAATTAAATCCAAGACCTCTTATTATTTTGTGCACGTCATCAGACAATCATGAAGAAATTCAAGAAAAAACTCAAGGTAAAATAGATTATCTTGCAGGAACAGGTCAAGGTCACAAGTTTGGAGATTTAATTGATGTTTTGATAGGGCATTATGGCAGCTAATTTGAATTAACTGGTTTGTATTGCTTGTAGATATATAGAAAGTTTTATATACTATGGCCAATTATATAATGGCTATGGCAACAACAATACAGATAAGCAATCAACTGATGGACAGATTAAAGACTATGAAGCTGTCTGAAAAGGAAAGCTATGAGGACATCATCTGGGATTTGGTAGAGGATCATATGGAGCTTTCAGAGGAGACTAAACGAAATATTGCTGAAGCGCAAAAACAGATTGCAAAAGGCAAATTTTACACTCATGAGCAGGTCAAGAAGGAGCTCGGTTTGTGATGTATTCTCTAAACTATTCAGAGATTGCGGTAAAACAGCTTAAGAAACTGGATAAAGAAACTCAGCAAAGAATACTTAACTGTCTTGAAAGATGCAGGATACGTCCGCAAGCGCATGTGAACAGGCTTGTCGGCTGTGAATATTTCAGGCTTAGAGTTGGTGATTACAGGGTTATAATGGGTATAAAGGAAGATAAGCTCATCATCTTTGTTATTGAGTTAGGTCACAGGAAGAATATCTATAAATGATTCTGTTGTCAAATCTTTATCAGTTTTTCAATATTCAGTTCAGAGAATTTATTTATTATTTTGTCAGGCTTTGCTTTTTTCAGGTCTTTTCTTGGGCAGTATTCTGTCGCAAGCGCGATAACTTTCATGTTTGCGTTTTTTGCTGCTTGTACTCCATTTATTGCGTCCTCGAAAACAATGCAGTTTCTTGGTTCCATTTTAAGTTTTCTTGCAGCTTCTATAAAAACATAGGGATTTGGTTTGTGGTTTGATACATCTTCTGAAGTAATAATGACATCAAAATATTTACGAATCTTTAATTTTGACAGGAGATATATTGTTCTTTGCTTGTTGCTTGATGTCGCAACTGCCATAGTTATGCCTGCTTTTTTAGCTTGCTTGAGCAGTTTGACCAGTTCTTTGTCCGGAGAAATGTTTTGCATCAGGCTTTTTTGTCTTTGCCAGGATTTTTTCCTGAAATTATCAAGATCATATTTTATTCCAAACTCTTTTTCCCAAAGCAGCAGCTTATCCCTGAGCGATCTTCCGAGATGATGCTTTATGTAATTTTTATCAAAGTGCAGTCCATCCTTTTTGACAAGTTCATTAAAAGATTGCCAGATGTATTTTGTTGAATCTACTAGAACGCCGTCCATATCGAAGATAATTGCTTTAATCATTTTTTTATCTAATAAACGCAAAAGCAAGATTTGCAAGAACTAGTGCTAAGAACACTAAGGATATCCATTTCCAATAAGTGTATGCCTTTTTCTTGTTTTCTTTGAATATTTTTTCAAGGGTGCTTTGCAGCATTCTTCCACCATCTACTGGACCAAGAGGCGCAAGATTAAACAAGCCTATTCCTAAGCTTAAGGCAAACAACCAATATAATAATCCATACAGCCAGGTTATTATCGGCGCAGCATATTTTGAGTATCTTTGTTCAAATGATGGTTTTATTTTAGTGTTTTCAGCGATATAAACGCCAAGGTAAGGTTTAGCTGCATCACTTGGATTTGATGCTAGAACCAGATTGTATGTTGTTACATTTGTTATGATGATAATATTTTCTCCGGGCTTTTTATTATTTAGGATTTTAATAAAATTCTCTCCTGTCTTTATCTCTTGGCCGTCAACAGAAATTATTGCTTCTCCAGGTTTTATTCCAGCAAGTTCAGCAGGATATTTTGTCTCGCCTGTTATCAGGCCGGCTACGATTATTCCATTGTTTTCTATCATGTTATTCATTACAGGCGTGAATACTGCCCATGAGATTAAAACAACAAGTCCTGCCAGAAGTATGTTTGAGAATGGGCCTGCTGCAAATACTGCCAATTGCTCTTTTTTCGGCCTTTTAGCAAGCTTTTTTTCGTCAGGTTCTACAAATGCTGCAGGTATTATAGGCAGAAGTATTGCCATGAATGCCAGGCCTGATGATTTTACTTTTATTCCATATGTTCTTGCGACAACTCCGTGCGAGAACTCGTGAACTAATGCTATTATGAATATGCATATGAGCCAATAGAAGAACGGTACAAAGAATGTTCCTTTGACTTTAAATGGTAAGACAAGACCTATGGCAGGTTTTGCTGTTGGTATTAAGAATAGTTGGATCAGGTTTTTAACAAGGAAGAATACTATTACGCCCATTCCGATGAATCCTACTATGATTCCTATGTAAGCAATAATTTGTATTACATTCTTGTATTTTTTTGCCATCCTGTCCATGAATGCAATGCCTATCTTTGTTCTGTACATGATTATGTAGAAAATAGGAAATATTATCTTTTCTAGAGCAAGCTCTTTTCTTTTAAGGAACAAGAATAAGGACATTATGAGGATGAATATGATTGCTGCAATCGTCTGTAGGTCTAGCGCTGCATAATCCATTATTGCCTCAATTCACCTTTTTTTGAACTAAACTTTATTTCTTCCTAACTGGTCTTAGAACTTTTCCATTGCATTTTCTGCACTTTACTTTTCCAGCTATGACTTTCATATTAGGAGCTCTGATTTTTCTTTTGCAGTTCCTGCAAACGAAAATATTTTTCATGAGTCTTGCATCAGCTTCTGGGAATTTAACCATTTTTCACCTTTAATAATTGATAAATTTTTATTTTTTTAATGCGATTGTTTATTCGTCGCCTGCATCGCCTGCGCTTTTGATTTGTTTCATGACTTTTTGTCCTAAAATATCCCAATATAGTATTATTGCGCCGTCTGTTACTGTTCCTTGAAGATCTTCAGGGATTTCTAAATCGAAAGTTTCGAATGTTTCTGTATCCATGACATTTGCTTTTGTTCCTTCCATTGATAATATCTGGGCGTTTCTTTTTTCGATTATCGGGACTTCAACTTCGTGTCCTGGCATGACAACATCTCTCTTTTTTCCGTCGATTAAGCCTACTGCCTGGATTCTTACTTTTGCGTGCCCGTGCTTTCCAGGCCTTGAAATCTGAACATCAGATACTTTGCATGCTGTTGCATCTATGAGTATGTAACTTCCTTTCTTCATAGAAGTTGCTGCTTCATGTTTAATTGCCATGTTATCTCCTCTCTTTAAACCCTTTTTATTAATTTTTTATAGTTTTTTTATTGTTGTTATCATCTGGATAAGCATTTTATTTATAAAGCTTTTGGCATCTCAGGCTCTGAAGAAAATGTAGGCAGCATCAATGTGCAAAACTCCTTCAACAAAAACATTAAAGAAGCTGAGGGGGTTGTCCCTTACGGGGCCTCAGCGTTCTATCGCTTATGTAAGCGAGAGTTTTGCCGATGCTGCCCGAACGAAGTGAGATTTTCTACAGAGCCGGCAGAGTTATAGGTTCTGTCCAGAGTGCAGGTTAGCAGTATCAGGCAAAACTCTTTAACAAGAAAAAATTAAAAGAGGTCAAGGGGTTGCTTCGTTTAGTGGAGAGGGATTTGCGAAGCAACATCCCTCACTAACGCGGGTATCGCTGAGTTGGCACTTGTCGAGTGAAACGAGACTCGCTACGCCACAAACGCGATGCCAGAGACAATGTCTCTGAGCAACTTTAGGGTGCAACCCTAAGCTGATAACCCGAACAAAAGTGAGATTCTGGACAGAGCAGTCGCACTCGAAACTTATTTATATCTGAGTATGAATGTTATCTTATTATGTCAGAAAAAATAAGAAAAATCTATAGGTCTAGAAAAGACAGGATAATTGCAGGCGTATGCAGCGGTTTTGCCAAGTATTTAGGCATTGATGTGCCGATTGTAAGGCTGGTTTGGATATTGTCTATATTTTTTATGGGTTTTGGCATTATTGCGTATATTTTAGCTTGGATTCTTATTCCTGAAGAGCCTTAAATACCAAACCATCCGAGGAATCCTTTTTTTTGTCCTTCTGTTTTCTTTTTAGTATCTTTTTCTTTAATATCCTTTTCTTCTGCATTGTTTGTATGGTCAAAACCAAAACTTATCATTGCTCTTTTTCTTCTGATGATGTGCTTTATGAGGTTTTCCATGTCTTCAGCATTTTCAAATTCTTTTTCGCGCTGCCTGAATTGATGGGTATGGGCATAGTTTTTTCCGCTTATTGACTTGAACTTGTGCTTTTTGTGCAGTAGTTCGTGATACATTATATAATCAATAACCCTCAGGTTTTCATCCTTGAATATGTTGCTTATTGTGAGCGTATCTGTCTGGTAGTTGTATGTTCCGAGTGTTCGTAGATTATCTCCGCCCCAAACCAAGTTTGGCATATCCAGAAATCCTAGAAAATATTTTTCGTTGACCCTGTCAAAAGATTCCTTAAGCATTGGATCAACTTTTGTTTTTGGTATTGTTATGTGAAGATTCTTTATGAAGTTATTGTAGATGTCCATATTTGTTGTGTTTTTTATTTTGCGCTTATTGCCGGATTTTTTGATGAGCATCCTGAGCAGCAGTTCTTGTATCAGGCCTATCTTTATTTCATCGTCGATTT